>JALYMD010000809.1 GCA_030773875.1 Chloroflexota bacterium
CGTCGGCACACCCGGGGTGGCCGGGCTGAGCGCGGAGGCAAGGTCCGCGCGCCTGATCCGCACCGCCCGGGGACCCAGCCGGTACGACGGCAGCCGCCCCTGCTTGAGCCAACGCGCGACCGTCACCTGGCTCACCTTGAGCGCCTCGGCCGCCTCGGCCATCGTCAGCAGATCCCCGTCAAGATTCTGGCCGTCCACCCCAACTGCCCTCACCGATTCTCTACGCACCGATCACGAGCGATCACCAGCTTTGCGCTCATATCAATTCCCATCATGACGGTGGACCCGCTGCGACGGATCACGCTGCAGGGAGCGGTCGCTCACCGGGCGGTAGGCCGAGCCGCACGGCGCCGTCGGCAAGCCCCCCTGCCGTGGCGGGAAGGGCCACCACTCGTCGCGACTTCCGGTGCTCCCGATTCGCTCTCGGGCGTCAGACCCGGCGGCCGAGGAAGGCCGCGAGTCGATCCGCCGCGCCCGCGCCCTCCGGCACCGGTTGCTCCGGGTCGAACAGGCCGCTCGCCCCTCGCGGTCGGTCGCCAAACCACGCCCGCCAACTCCCCAGCGACCGCTCGGCCAGGTCGGGCGCGAGGTCGGTCCGCTGACCGGTCGCCCGCGCCAGGTCCCAGCCGTGGATGAGCAACTCGTTGGTCACGTGCTCAACGATCTTCGCGCCGGGCCACTTACCCCCCACGGGAACCGGTATCCCTGCTCCTGCATGCCCTGACGGGAGAAGGCCGCCCGCACCGTCCGGCCGGAGCGGCGGAATGCCTCGACGTGGTCATCGCCGACGAAGTCCGTGTCGGCGGGGGGCAGAGGCTGCCCCTCAGCCATGGCCGCATAGAACAGGTTGACGAGGATCAGGTGGTTGAGCAGGGCCCGCACGTCCCACTCCGCGCACGGCGTCGGGTCACCCAACTGGCCGGGGGTGACGGCGCCGACCAGCGCGTCCACCTCAGCCAGGCTCCGATCGAACGCTTCGCGCACGTCCACGGCCCGCTCTCCTTGGCGGTCGGCATACCGGCTGTGCCCCGGCCGTGCCCCATGCCTGGGGTCCCAGGAACCGCCTAACCGACCACCTGATCGGGATCGGGATCGTCCAGCCAGATCGGGTTGGACCAGGCCCGCTTCCCGTCCGCGTCGATCACCGTCACGCGGCAATAGCGGCCCCGGAAGGGAGCAAGCGGGAAGGACGCCTCGGTCAGCCGGTCGCCGAGAACGTAGCGCGACGTTGCGCCGTGACCGGTGACGTGGATCGCCTGGGCCGGCGAGCAGGCGACCCGGATCTCCCCGTCGCGCAGCGCGATGTCCCGCAGCTCGGGTCCCGTGCTGGCGTAGTAGTGCCCCGCCTTGAGCGATTCCAGGAGCAGATCCGGGTCGAGCGCCTCGGCCCGGACCTGGACCCAGCCGCCGAAGCGGTCCGGCCGCGGACCGAAGTGGGCGTCGTCGGCGGCGAAGGCGGTGCGCCGGTGCCCCCCGGCGGCGAGCAGGTCGGCAAGGTACCAGCCGTTGCCGCGGTCGCTGTCCCGGGCGTGCCCCTCGTTGTGGATCTCGATCGCGTGCGCCTCCGGCAGCGTCAATGCATCCGCCGGGCTCACCCCGACCCAAGCTGGGTGGGCAATGCCGACGAAGGCGCCCGCCGCCGTGGCCCGGCGGACGAGGCTTGGCCCGTCCTCGCCCGCCTCCCCCGGTGAAAAATCAAGCGGAAGTCCAACCGCCACGATGTGCCAATTGTCCCCGTTCTCCAGCACTGGTCCGTGCAACTCCGCTCCCAGGATGGTGGTGAAGCCGTCCGTCCGCAGGGGCCTGCTGTCCGTGACTTGGAAGCCGAACCGCTCCAGGAAGTGATCGGTGAGGGCGAGAAAGTCGTACCCGCGATCCCGGTAGGCCGCCGCGACCGCGGCGGGCTCCACCCTGCCGTCGGAGCGGGTCGAATGCGCGTGCAGGTTGCCGCGGTAGAAGCGTCCCGGCTTGTCGAACGGCAAACTCCGCACGCGTCCAATCCTCCATCGCTCGCTGGTCGGTCATCCCCACGAACCCTACACCGGATTGCTCTCCGCCGCTGCCCGCGGCTTGCCAAAAGGCCCCCGGCAAGCAAGCCGATCCAGACCGGCCGGTTCGTGTGCTCGTAAGCGAGACGACGATGCATCGCGCGTGGCCCTCGAAAGGCGGATCGGACCGCCGCGACATTTCGTCAGTCCTATCGACTCGTGTCCGGCGGCGATCAGGACGTTTCGTACATCCGCAGCACCTCAGCCGCCTGGCGCACGAGACGCTCCCGCAGGTCGGAAGGCTCCAGGACTCGAGCGTGATCCCCAAAGGCGAGGATCGTGCCGCACGCCAGCTGTTCCGTCTCGAACGCCACGACCAGCTCCCGCCAGCCGTCGGCGCCGGGCTCGGTCGCCTGCTCCACGGCCGCCCAGCTCCCGGAATACGCGAGAAACCGGTGGACCTCTGGCGCGGCATGGAGCGTGACCGGGTAGCGTGGCAATCCCGCCACGAACTCCGCGGTATTCGTTGCCCACCAGTCGGACAGGTTGAAGTCAGGAGGACGCTCGAACCTCTCCGGCAGCAACTCCACGCGACGCGCCCGCGAAACCCGGTAGCTCCGCACCTGACCGTCGGTCGCAGCGGCCAGATACCAGGTCGAGCCCTTCGCGACGAGCCCAAGGGGATCCACGCCCCGCTCCACGGTGCTGCCGTCCGACCGCCCGTACTCCATGCGCACCCGCCGGTCGGCGAAGACGGCCTGCCGCAGCGCCGGCAACATCGGGACGGGCTCGGGCCTGGCTCGCCAGGAGGGAACGTCGACGTGAATGCGTTCGGACACCAGATCCGCGTCGCGCTGGCGGGAGGATGCCATCGCCGCCTGGAGCTTCAGATGCGCTGCGCGAGCCGCGTCGTTGAGCCCCAGATCGTCGACGAGGCGGCCCTGCCGCCCGAGAAACAGAGCGTGTATCTCGCTTTCGGCAAGTCCGGTCACCTGGGTGCGGTAATCGTCGGGCAGCACCCAGCCGCCGTGGGCGCCGCGCTCCGCGTAGACGGGAACGCCCGCCGCTGAGAGCGCCTCCATGTCGCGATGGATCGTGCGCTCCGATACCTCCAGCCGGGTCGCAAGCTCTCCAGCTGTCATCCGCCGGTGAACCTGTAACAGCAGCAAGGCCGACAACAGCCGATCGGCACGCACGCGTCCCCCCTCTCGCCCACCGCAACGAGTCCCGGTCGAACTCGACGCACGATGACCTCGAATCATGACAGCGATTGTCATGATTCTTCCCTATGCTACTCCCCCGTGCCCCGGAGTTGTTGGCCGGCAGGCGTCTGACAGACGGAGGTGTGAATGATCGAGGCAGAAAAGCGGAGCACCTCAGCGGAGATGACACAGGCGGAACCGCGCGCGGGCCGCCCGGACATGCCGAAGGACTACGGACTTCCGGAAAGTGAGGAAGGACTCCTGCCCTGGAGCCACGTGACTGAGCGCCTAAGCGCGGCGATGAACTACTGGATCGGAACGTGTCGCCCAGATGGACGACCGCACGTCTCCCCGATCTGGGGCGTCTGGCTGGACGGCTTCCTCTTCTTCGACGGCAGCCCTGAGACGCGTCGGGGCAAGAACATCGCGAGAAATCCGAACATCACGGTCAACCTGGAGAGCGGCAGCGATGTCGTGATCCTTGAAGGGATCGCGGAGGACATCTCGCCTGACCTGGAACTTCGCACGCGGCTATCGCACGCCTACACGGCGAAGTACGCCGAATCTGGATATTCCCCGGGCCCTGAAACCTGGGAACAGGGCATCTACCGCGTTCGCCCCCGCCGCGTCCTCGCCTGGACCACGTTTCCCACCGACTGCACGCGCTGGGAGTTCTGACATCTCCGCCGGCCGCAGGGCACCTAGCACTGTCTGCAGTGGGGAGTGACATTCGTCTTGGCAAGCGGGAGAGGAACCCCCTCCCTCATCAAACAGAGCACCTCTCTCCGGGGGAGGCGGCGGCCGTCCGTTGAACGCCAGGACCGGTGGGGCTATCCCGCCCGGGCCACCGCACCTTCCGGCGTGCCGGTCACATCCAGCGCCTACTCGGCAACCACGCCGCTCGTGCACTGTGGTGCGGCCGGCTGCCCCCACGCATCCCGTCGCGGATCTCGTCTCAGAAGTCGGCAAGGCGTTGGGGATGTCCTCGGGGACGATTCCCCTTCACGCAGCCGGATGCAGCAGCGGGGACCCGGCTCGAGTCTGCGAAGCAATGCGAGGGTGGCCTCTCGATCAGGAGCGCAGCCGGGGGTCAAGCGCGTCCCGGAGGCCGTCGCCGAGCAGGTTGAAGCCGAGAACCGCGAGGGCGATCGCGGTGCCCGGCACGATGGCCGCCCAGGGGGCGAGCTGGAGGAAGCCGTAGCTGGAGCTGACCATCGAGCCCCAACTCGGGGAGGGCGGCTTGTTGCCCAGCCCGAGGAAGGCCAGCGCCGCCTCCGCCAGCACCGCGAAGGCGAAGTTGAGGGAGGCGTGGACGATCAGCGGCGCGGTGATGTTCGGAAAGACGTGCCGCGCCAAAATCCGCGGCACCGGCGCCCCGACCGCCACGGCGGCCTCGACGTAGGCGGTCCTCCGGACCCCGAGCACCGCCCCTCGCACCACCCGCATGAAGGTCGGGGCGTAGACGACGGCGATCGCGATCATCACGTTCGCCAGGGAGTTGCCCCGCATCGTGACGATCGCGATGGCGAGCAGGATGGCCGGGAACGCGAAGACCACGTCCATCAGCAGGGTCAGCACGTTGTCCACCCAGCCGCCCGCGTAGCCGGCGACCATGCCGAGGACCACCCCAAGCGTGCCGGCGATGCCGACGGCGATCGCGCCGACCTGGAACGAGATGCGCGCCCCGTAGAGCAACCGGCTGAAGATGTCGCGGCCGAACTCGTCGATGCCGAAGGGGTAGCGAAGGCTGGGCGCCTGGAGACGGTCCCAGGTGAACTGCTCCGTCGGCCCGTGCGGCGCGACCGCCGGCCCGACGATAGCGACGATCGCGAAAAATGCCACGATCAGCGCCCCGGTCATCGCCAGCCGCTGCCGTCGCAGCGCGGTGAACGCGCCGGTCCGAGCGGATTGGCGAACAGGGGCCGCGCTCCCGAGCGTCTGCTCCGAGGCGCCGCTCGAACCGGTGGCCGCGGCGGCAGGGGTTCGCGCCTGCATCATCTCCTCACGTCGATGGACGCCCGCTGTATGGACAACCCGATCCGTCCTCTTCTCCGCCCCACGGCGTCGTCACCTCAGCGCGCCGTCCGCAGGCGGGGGTCGACGACCGCGTAGAGGATGTCGACGAGCAGGCTGACAAGAACGAACAAGGTTGCCACCACCAGCATTACCCCCTGCACCACCGGGTAGTCGCGGTTGGCGATGGACTCGTAGATGTAGCGTCCGATCCCCGGCAGCCCGAAGATCGTCTCCACGATGACGGTGCCGCCCAGGAGGCTGGCGACCTGGATGCCGCCGATCGTGATCACTGGCAGCGCGGCGTTCGGGAGCACGTGGCGCATCAGCACCCTCCCCTCCCGCAGCCCCTTTGCCCGCGCCACCCGGACATGGTCCTGGCTCAGCACCTCCAGGGTCGCCGAGCGGATGTTGCGCATCAGCACTGCGGCCAGCGGCAGGCTCAGGCTGACCGCCGGCAGGAGCATGTTTCTCAGGTTCTCAAGCGGGGCGTCCCGCAGCGAGACGTACCCGATCGGCGGCAGCCAGCGCAGCTTGTAGGAGAAAACCAGCACCAGCAGCGTCGCGAGCAGAAAGTTGGGGACCGACACCCCGATCAAGGTCACCACCGTCGCGGCGTAGTCGAGGGTCGAGTTGCGCCGCACCGCCGCCAGCACCCCCGCCACCAGCGCCGGCCCCGTCCCCAGCAGCGCCGCCAGCGCCGCCAACTCCAGCGTCACCGGCAGCCGCAGCCCAAGTTCCTCGGTCACGCTCCGGCGCGTCCGCAGCGAGGTCCCCAACTCCCCCTGCACGACCTTACCCAGCCAGCGCGCGAACTGCACCGGCTGCGGCTGGTCCAACCCGTAGGAGCGCCGAAGCGCTTCCCGCACCTCCAGCGAGGCCCGCTGGTCGACCCCGATCGCGAGCAGCGTCGCGTCGCCCGGAATCAGGCGCACCAGCGTGAACGTGACCAGCGAGACCCCGAACAGCACCGGGACCAGCAGCGCCAGCCGCCGCAGGATGTACGCAGTCACGGGCAGCGGGAGTCTAGGCGGCTCAGAGGCGCCGGGCAAGCCGGACCGGCGGGACTTGCCGCCCGTCCGACCTGCCGATCAGATCTCCGCCCGGGAACTGCCCCGCTCACCGCCCCGCCTCCCCGGTGCTCCCCACAGGTGCCTAGCGATCAAGCCAGGTCCGGCGCAACTCGATGTTGCTGCCGGTCGCGATGTGGGTGTAGCCCTTGACGTCCTGCTTCATCGTCTCGAACTGGTTGGCGATAAAGAGGTTCACCCAGGGCACGTCCTCGAGCAGGATCCGCTGGATCTCCTGGTAGATCTCCGTGCGCTGAGAAAGATCGGTGCTGGCGATGCCCTGCTGCACCAACTCGTCAACTCGCGGGTTGCTGTAGTTGGAGAAGTTGCCGCTCTCCCCGGTCACGAAGTCAGCCATCACTTGGTCCGGGTCGACGTAGGCGCTCGTGCCGGTCACGGCCATGTCGTACGCCTTCTGGACGTAGACCTGGTCGATCATGGTCGCGTTCTCGACCAGGTTCAGCTC
>JALYMD010000810.1 GCA_030773875.1 Chloroflexota bacterium
GCTCCAGCGTCCGCACCGACGCCGCCGAGAGGCCCAGCGCGGCGGCCCGGCCCACGACCTGGCGACGGTTGAGCCGACCCGTCAGCACCGCTTCCAGCAGACGATCGAACGCGCGCTTCTCGCGATCCATGCGATCCCCCTTGCTCCCGGCTCCTCGCCGCCGATCAGGCCGGTCACCCGTAGCGGGCCGCAACCGGTACGAATCCGGCCAGGCGCCTACTGCGGGAAGACCGGCTCCTGTTCCCGGTTGCCCCACCACAGACCCGAATCGATCTTGAAGGTCGGAGTATACAGCGGTTCGGCGGCAATCGGGCGGCCAAGTGCGAGGAGGGGAGAACAGGCCAAACGCCGCCACCACGCAGAAGTTCTCCCAGCGGGCGGCGTTGACCTCCCCTCCCGACCCACTGATGCGCCCGTCGGGCACGCCCCTCTGTGGCAGCGGGTTAGGTGAGGCCGAGCTGCAGCGCGCGGGCCACCGCGGCGGAGCGGCTTCCGACGCCCAGCTTGTCCAGGATCTTGGTGACGTGGGTCCCTACAGTGCGCGGGCTGATGAAGAGGGTTTCCGCAATCTCGCGGTTGGAGCGACCGACGATGAGGAGCCGCAGCACCTCCACCTCGCGCGCCGTCAGCCCGTGATCCGCACCGGACGGGGTAGTCCCGTTGGGCCCCTCGGCTCGGTGAGGCTGGGTCGCCAGCGCGAGGACAGCGGCCGTCGCCTCTTCCCGCGAGAGCGCTCGACCCGCCGTCAGTGCCGCCTCGTACGCCTCGCCAGCAAGCACCGAGCGGAGGTTCGCCCGCGCCCGCTCGTACGTGCCGCGCTCGGGCAACCGGGACGCCGTCCCCGTCTCCTCCTCCAGCGCGTCCACGAACCCAAAGAGGCGCGCCGCCAGATCGTGGTGGCCGTGCTGGGACGCCACCACGGCAAATCCGGCCAGCGCCTCCGACACCCCCTCCGCCATGCCGAGGTCGGTGAAGACGGCGAGACTCTGGCCGAGCAGATCCGCCGCCAGGGCCGGGTTGCCGCGCGCCGCGGCCACGAGACCGTGCAGATGGAGGGCGTAGCCTGCCACACCGCCCCACCGCTCGCGCGGGGTGGAGCGGGCCTCATTGATGAGGACTTCCGCGCGAACGAGATCGCCGCGGCCATAGGCCACCACCGCGAGGTGATAGAGGGTGGTGGCCACCGGAGCTTCCACGCCGGCCACCCGCAGGCGGGCAAGCGCCTCGCCCAACAGCGTCTCCGCCCGGTCGTAGCGGCCAGCGTCCTCCTCTACCACGCCCAAGACGAGCAGGGTGTATCCGATGCCCCAGTCATGGCCCACCTGGCGCCACAGCTCAAGGGCGCTCGTCAGGTAGCCATCGGCGCGGGCATCGTCGCCGCCAAAGTGGGCAAGGACGCCCGCCGCGAGAAGCGCCCGCGCCCGCACCTCCGAGGGGGCAGCGTCGGCGGCCGGGCTGGCAAGACTCCACTCCAGCCACCGCCGTCCCTCGCGCCGGTGACCGCGGACGTACCAGAACCCGTAGAGGGCGCCGGCCATCCGCAGGACCCCCTCCGGATCATCCCCTTCGAGCCAACTAAGGGCAGCGCGCAGATTGGCATGGTCGACCTCCAGCCGGTCCAGCCGCCGCTTCTGCTCCACGGGGGATCCAAACGCCTGCCACGCCTCCTCGGCCGCCGACACGAAGCAGGCCGCGTGGCGCCGCCGGATCGCTGTGCCTTCGCCGCTCGCCTCCAATCGCTCCAGGGCGAACTCCCGGATTGTCGCGAGCAGGGAAAAGCGGGGCTCCCCCGCGATCCCGTCCTCCTGCCGCACCAAGCTCTTGTCGACAAGGGAAGCCAGAAGGCCGAGGACCTCGGACGGCCGGATATCGACCTCTAGGAGACCCACATCACCCTCAGTAGGGTCCACCGCGCAGATCGCCTCGGCCGCATCAAGGTTCCATCCACCGGAGAAGACGGCGAGGCGCCGGAACAGGGTCTGCTCCGTGGGGGCCAGCAGGTCGTGGCTCCAGGAGACGGCGTCCCGCATGGTGCGCTGCCGGGCCGGCAGATCCTGCGCGCCGCCGGTGAGGATTCGGAGCGAGTTGGTGAGGCGGGCCAGCAGAGCCGGCGGAGAGAGGACCTTGACCCGCGCCGCCGCCAGCTCGATGGCCAGCGGCAGGCCATCCAGCCGCGTGCAGATCTCGACGATCGTCGGGGCATTCTCCGCGGTGAGCGCGAAATCGGCGCGGACGGCACGGGCGCGCTGAAGGAAGAGGGCCACCCCCGGCGTCGCCCGCAGCTCGTCGAGCGACCGCGGGGTCCGGGCTGCGGGAAGCGCCAGCGCCGGCACCCCAAACTCCTGCTCCCCCGTCAGCCGCAAGGCGGACTGGCTGGTGACCAGCACCTTCACTCGGGGGCACGCGGTGAGGAGATCACCCACGACGGGCGCGGCGGCGACGATCTGCTCGAAGTTGTCGAGGATGAGCAGAACGGGCCGGTCGGCCAGGTGCCCGACGATCTGGGCGAACGGCGGCTGCCCCGGCATCTCCCGGAGGTCGAGGGCCCGAGCGATCGCCGCCGGCACGAGGTCGGGATCGCCGATCGCGGCCAGCGGCACAAGGACGATGCCGGCCGGAAACGCGTCGTCCAGATCCTCCGCAACTCGGAGCGCAAGCCGGGTCTTCCCCACGCCCCCCGGCCCCGTCAAGGTCAGGAGCCGAACGTCGTCCCGACGCAGCAGCCCACGGACCGCCGCCACCTCAGCGTCCCGCCCGACAAGGGGCGTGAGGGGAACAGGCAAGTTTGACCCTGAGGAGGAAGTCGGCTCAACAGCGCTGGTCTGCTCACCATCACCTGACCTCACCTCGACGTGCACGGTGGACAAACCGAGAGCCACTCCTACGACATCATTGGGTCAAAATTGTGTTATGTCCACATGATGACCGACCAGAAGCGTCGCCGTCAACCGCGACATGTCCCCGGACCAGATCTAGATCGCGCGTTCGCCGAGCGGTATCCCCACGACGCGGCCCGGATCACCGCATGGGCCACCCAAGCAGGCAGGGCATCCTCATCGATCTTTACGCCAGAGTGGCGGGGCCGTACGGAGCAACGACCTCCTGGGCCTGCTGAACCAGCGCAAAGCCCGCGTAAGACGGCGGCACCTCGGAGACGCGCCGGCCCCGACCCACTCACGGCGTCCGGAGGCGATCGCGATTGGCTATCCCTTGATGAGGCCGATCACGTTGCCGGTCGGGTCAGCGAACTGGGCGATGGAGACCCCGCCGACATCCTCGGGCTCCATGACCGTGGTCCCACCAAGCGCCGTGACCTGGTCGAGAGCCGCCCGTAGGTCCGGTACCTGGACATAGACCGTGACGCGGCTCGTGCCGTCAAAGCCCGGGCCGACCCCGCCACCGATCCCTTCGCCATTCGGCGCCGAGACCATGCCGTAGTTCCACTCGTTGTTGGCGTCGATCGGCCAATCGAAGAGCTGGCGGTAAAACTCCTGGAGCTGCGAGCCATCGCCGCCCATGATCTCGAAGTGAACGACTGGACTCGCCATGGCCAGATTCCTCCCACGTGAACGACTCGCCGCGCTACGATCGCTCCCCGTTATCAGTACATATGTTCTATACGTACAATAGGGGCGGCGTGCCGGCTTGTCAACACCTTTCGGCCCGCTGTTGAGGTCGACGCCCCCGGCACTCTCCTGGGTGAGAGAGCAGAGGAGATCTATGGAAGAGACGAGGAGTCCGGCACCATCGTCAAAGGCCCGGACGGCGCGAGCCGGGCACCGCCCGGGGGAGGTTCTCGGACGGCGCGCCCTCAACCGTACTCTCCTGGAGCGGCAGATGCTGCTCCGTCGCGCTGACCTGCCTGCCCTCGACGCGATCGAGCGACTGGTTGGCATGCAGGCCCAGGTGCCGGCCAATCCGTACGTTGGCCTCTGGACGCGGCTGGCGGGTTTTCAGCCAGAGGACTTGGCCCAGCCCATCAGCGACCGGCGGGCGGTCCGCGCTCCGCTGCTGCGCACCACCATCCACCTGGTCACCGCCCGCGACTGCCTAGCGCTCCGACCCGCGCTGCAATCCGTTCTGGAGCGCACCTTAAAGAACACCGCCTACGGCCAGGGTGTCACTAGCATGGACACCGAAGCCTTGCTCGCGACCGGCCGGGTGCTGCTGGAGGAGCGGCCGCGCACCCTCACCGAGTTGGGCAAACTCCTCTCGGAGCGGTGGCCCGACCGCGAGCCCGCCAACCTCGCCTACGCGATCCACTACCTCCTGCCACTGGTGCAGGTGCCGCCCCGCGGCCTCTGGGGGGCTAGCGGGCAGGCCACTTGGACCACGGTCGAGTCCTGGCTCGGCCGCCCGCTCGATGCCGCCCTCGGGCTCGACGCGATCGTGCTGCGGTACTTGGCCGCATTCGGCCCCGCCACGGTGGCCGACGTGCGCATGTGGTCCGGCCTGACCGGACTGCGCGAGGTGATCGAGCGGCTGCGACCGGAGCTGCGCACCTTCCGAGATGAGCGCGACCGGGAGCTCTTTGACCTGCCCGACGCCCCGCGGCCCGACCCCGACATCCCGGCCCCGCCCCGCTTCCTGCCCGAGTACGACAACGTCTTCCTCTCCCACGCCGACCGCACCCGCATCATCTCCGAGGACCACCGCGCCCGACTCGCGACCAAGAACGGCGTCGGCCCCGGCCCCTTCCTGATCGACGGCTTCGTCCGAGGCACCTGGAAGATCGACAAGCAGCGAACGGGCGCCACGCTGCGCCTCACTCCGCTCGAACCGATCCTCGCCTCGGACCGCACCGCGCTGGAGGAAGAGGGCGCACGCCTGCTCGCCTTCATCGCCCCCGACGCTCAGATCAAGGACATCCAGATCACAGCTCCCGATGACGCGGGGTAAATGGGGATCAGGAAGAGCATTTCGGTTCCGCCGCATGTGATGTTGCCTCCCCTGGCGCCCAGGCCCGGGGCGCCTCGGCGAGCACCTGCACTTCTGGAGACTTGACAAGTGAAACCGTCCCCTTCATAAGGGGACGTGTTCAGCCAGCCGATCCATGTCTCAGATCGGATGTTGTAACTGGGTCCACTGTACTCTCGCTGATTTCGCGCCGGTTCCGGCACGGAAAGGGAGTGTCAGATGTTCGTTCTCAGAAGACTGCGATTCGTGTTCGATCGGGTGCAACTCTTCTTCGAAGAACCGGAAGTGGCACGGTACGTCACGCTGGCGGGCTCAGCGGGCGGGTTCACCATCCCGGACCCGGCAGCCGAATTACCTCTCAGTGATCGCCACTTTCAGGACATCGACGCGCCTGGGCTCATCAATGGGTCCCTGCCGGTGATCTTCTTTCGAACGGCGCACACGGGTACCCCTTCGTTTAGCGTTCGCCTAAATAGCACGCGGTTGACCCAGTTCACCTTCACAAATGTCACCCCCGGTCCCCACGCGTGGCACGAGATCATTCCTGCCGGCGCACTCAGACCCGAGGATAATGAGCTGACATTTGCGGTGAGCGGGGAGGGCAACGTCCGGTTCGGGGACGTGGTCATTCTCTATAAGTCGAACAAGCTCACCGTCAAGAGACCGCCAGTCCTGGATCCGACGCTATCTTCAGTGCAGCGCTGAGAGACCCCACCCTGTCCCCCGGCTTGGCTCGGGGGAAGGGTTCGTCTGTGGTCTTCAGAGGCTCAGATTACCGGGCTAACAAGCCCCCCTGACCGACCCCCACCGAGACCCGGGCCGGGGTCCGTTGGCTGCTCGCGGGTGCCGGCCGTCCTGCTCCCTCCGATCAGCCCGCCTTGATCCTGCGCTTCGAGATTCTCGCGGAACGCTTCGTCCCCGGAGCCTGTCAGGGGGAGCCCGCACTCGATGCACACGTCCTGATCGGGCGGGTTCTCCGTGCCGCAGTTGCCACATGTCACCCGATTCAGAGACATGGCTTGCTCTTCTTCTCTGCGCCGTTGGGTCGTCAACCCTGTTGATCCCGGGAGTACGTCGCACGCCAGCGATTGCAGAGCTTGACGGGCCCGGCTAGCGCTGCCAGGGATCGGAGTGAGCGCGAGCAGACGCTGACCGGATTTGAGGCAACACCCTGGTGAAGGTGGCGGGGCGGCAAGCTGGGATGGCGCCAACCACGTTCATGACCTGACGACGCCCGTGCCCATGTCCGTCGTCTCTGATCGGGGCGGGTGCAGCCATTGGGCACGGATGCCCAGACAAGGCGTGAAGTCCGGCCTGATCTTTCACCAGGGCCGGTTCGGCGTTGGGTGGTATGAGACGCACGTTCCGCCGCACCAACCGGCGAGGAGGAGACAGCAATGCAGGTGAAGTTTGTGGCTGGGTTCGGCCCCATCGTCCGCGACATCGACGCCAGCCGCCCGTTCTGGGGCGCCGGCCTGGGTATCACGCTCAGGGAGGCGGCGCCGAACTACTGGACCAACGACGATTTGGACGGGGTGAAGGCCTTCGCGCTCTGGCCGCTCGGCCAGGCGGCCGAGTCGTGCTTCGGCACTGACCGTTGGCCGGAGGAGATCCTGGCACCCCAGGCATGGCAGGAGTTCGACGTGGAAGCGCCGGGAGCGGTCGCCGACGCCGTCGCCGAGCTGGAGGCCGCCGGCCATCGCATGCTGCGCGGCCCGCGCGAGGAGCCCTGGGGCCAGACCACCGCCCACCTCCTGAGCCCGGAGGGCCTGCTGGTCGGGGTCACCTACACGCCCTGGATGCACCAAACCGCTGACGATGGCGCTCCAACGGGGTGATGCCGATGCTGGCCGAGGCGGGGTGGAAGCGGGTGGCGCACGTGCCGATCCACCCGGTGCCGGTATCGCCGTCCACCTGGCCGACGATCTGACGAGATCAGACTTGGACCGGCTGGAGGGGGGGGTGGCTGCGGGCGGTGGAGCGGCAGCGCAAGAACCTGGTGGGGCGGGGTACGCCGAGAAACGGCTGGCATTGGAGGCGCTGGGGGTGCACGTGACGGTGGGCAACGCGAGCGACACCCCGCGGTGGGTCGTCCGGATGGAGATCGACGGACCCAGGGGGTCCGAGGGGCAGCCGATTGGTGGTCAGGTGCCGGTACCGGGGCCGCTGGTGCTGCGGTGGACGGATGCGGATGAGGTGGAGGGGTTGGCGGCCGACGAAGCCCGTTTAGTCACGGGAGCTCCCAAGACGCGGATGTTGATGGTGGCCTAATAGATCGTCACACCTGAAGTGATGGATGGAGGCGCTTGAGCTTAATGCGGGCTTCGGCGGTGGTAAAGCGCCAGTTGATGCCTGCGCCGGTGGTGTTGCGTCGCTCGACCCAAGCGGCAACCTCCGTCTCCAGGGTACCGCTATCGGAGATGCGCTCGTCCAGACACTGGCGGCGGAGGGCACTCAGCTCGATCTCCGCCATGTTGAGCCAGCTGCCGTGCTTAGGGGTGTAGCGCCGCTCAACCTTCTCGACCAGCCGCTTCGCTTCGGCCGGTGGCAAGGTGGCATAGGAGGCGCCTGGGATGTGGGTGCTGAGATTGTCCTGGACGAGCACGATCCGCTCGGCACCTGGATACCAGGCAGCGACCAGGGTCTTGATCTGCTGTCAGCCCCAACCTCCTCAATGGCCGAACCTAAGGAACTCCCGGGATCGTTCCCGGGACTCTTCTTTGCGCTTGACCCAATCCATTGCGCCGTTGCTTCACCTCCGATAGCCTGCGCCTCGTGACGTTCGCTCGCGCCAGCGAACGCGATCGCGTTCCTCCTTGCGCACCATGTGATGGAGCAAGCCTGTGTCCAGTCCCCCCAGTTCAACGGTCGATGTCTTGCGGGAGGCCCTTGCCTATGTCGATTCCTGGCTCGAATACCGCGTCTGGAAGCTCCGCACACCCGGCGCGCAGGTGGCAGTCTGGTTCGATGGCAAGATTCAGTTCAGCAAGGCATACGGCGTCTCGAATCTCGATACCCGCGAAACGCTGACGACCTCGCATCTCTTCCGCATCGCCTCGCACTCCAAGACCTTCACCGCGACAGCCATCATGCAGCTCCTCGAGGCCGGCAAGCTGAGGCTGGACGACACCGCGGGATCGTGGATCCCAGAACTGAAGGAGGCCGGTTCGCCACTGGCGGAAGCTACCGTGCGCGAGCTCGTCTCTCACTCCGCGGGCGCCATTCGCGACGGCGTCGATTCCACCTTCTGGGCGCATAACCGACCGTTCCCGAGCGAAGACGAGTTGCTGGAACTCTCCATTCGCGAGGGTGCCGTCCGCCAGCCAGAAGCGACGTTCAAGTACACGAACATCGGTTTCTCCTTGCTCGGCCTGATCATCGGCAAGGTAGCGGGCAGCACGTACAACGAGTACACAAAGACCGCGATCATCGAGAAGCTTGGACTCCGGAACACCGGACCGGAACTGGACGAAGCTCGCCTGTCCGATTACGCGGGCGGTCACAGCGGTCTCACCAGCTGGACCGAGCGCCAGGTCATTCCGCACGTCGATACGCACGCCATGGCGGCGGCGACCGGGTTCTATTCCACCGCGGAGGACTTGGTGACTTTCGCCTCTGCGCACTTCTTTGGCGACAACCGTTTGATCAGCGATCGAGCGAAGAACGAGATGCAGCGGCCGGTTTGGACGGGCCAGTCTCCTGAAGCACCGCAGGACGGCTATGGTTACGGCACAACCATTCACTACTACGACGGGCATCGCATGGTCGGACACTCAGGCGGGTATCCGGGGCACATTACCCGCACGATGTGGGACCCGGACGAAGGTCTCGCGATCTCCGTGCTGACCAACGCGGTCGATGGACCGGCGGAGGAGCTTGCGGCCGGCGTCCTGAAAATTCTCGACAAGGCGCGCGAGGTGTCGCCGAAATTGCCGCTCAGCTCCGGTCTCGTCAACAGCGCGGCGATCACACCCCCTGAGGCGCCAGAGAAGGAGATCGATCTCGGCACCTTCTCCGGCCGCTTTGCCGCGCTCTGGGGCGTGACGGATGTCTTCATCCTGGGAGGCAAGCTCTTCGCGAGCAGTCCGGTTGAACCGTCGCCGATGGTCCAGCCCTATGAACTGGCGGTCATTGACGAGAACACGCTGCGCATCATGGGCGGTTCGCCCTACGCATCGGTCGGTGAACTCTTCCGATACGAGCGCGACGCGGATGGCAAGGCCATCAGCCTCTTCACCGGTGGCATGAGAACCTGGCCGATTGAGGATTACCGCGCCCGCGACCGGGTGCTGTAGTCCCGGTCGCAATCGCAGTTCAATAGATGCGGGAGCGTGAGTTCGTGCTCTCCCGTTTTCGCGCCCCTGGAAACCGAAGTCGCGGCCTAGGTTGAGCGGCGCAGCGCCACCAGCTCGCGGATCGATTGGCGCTTATGGCGGCCGATGCTCACATCAAGTTCAAGCGCCTCCATCTGACCTGCCCCCGGGTTTGATCTAGAAAAGAGGTTCGTCTGCAGGCCGCGCTCGGTGTTGGTCCTCTAGGCGCCAGCTCTCCATGACCTGCCGAGCCTCCTTAAGCGACCCAAACCAATGTCGATCGACACCCTCGGCCCGGATCGCCTGTCGCCCGCCCGCTCATCCCCCTCCCCCGCCCCCTTGCCCCTGCCTACTCCGGGGCCCGGTCCTAGGTCGCGTAGCCCAGCAGTTCGCGGGCCTGGCTGAGGTCCCCGAACTGGCACGGGTTATCCGAGATGCCGTTGACCACCGCTCAGCGCACATCATCCGCGTCGAGGCCACCAGCGAACGACCTGGTGAGATCGTTGATGATCGACCGGACACGTGCCATCCAGTGTTAAACTGAGCCAGAGGATTCGCGACGAGGCGTGTGGTTTGGGAATGAGTGCGTGGGCAGCGATTGGTCTGGAGCCGGGGGCGACGATGATCCCTCATCGTTTGGAGCGCCAGTCCGCATTACCGCTAATCCTAGGAAGTTCTCAGCGTACGTGCTGGTACCCAACCACCCGACCGGCAAAGACCATATCTTCATCGACCGGCTGGGTTACCGTCCGAGGAACGAAGAGGATGCTTACGAGTTAGCGGATATCTACGTCGCCCAGGCTCAGATTCGGATGGCGGCCGGCGAGTTTGAACTTGGAGAGCGCGACGAGTTCGGTCAGCGGATAACGATTGTTGTGGAGGTCCGTGGCCTCCGCCTGCGCTCAGGGTGGCTCTTTCAACCAGATGGTACGCTAGCCCTCGCCACGCCCTTCACGGGCTTTGCATCCTAGGAGCGACACCATGCCGTTGCCTTCCCTCAGCGTGGTCCGATTGACCACGAATGCGTATCGCGATCGTGGTCTGGTCGCTGGCGACCTTGGCACAATCTTGGATGTCTACGACGATAAGTACGAGGTTGACTTCTCGCGGCCAGCGACCGGTGAAACGGTCGCCTGGTTTGCCCTTCCTCAAGATGATGTCGAACTCGTGGCAGACCCCAACGCCATCAGCGTTGCCTCCCCAGTCAACGCTGAACCCTAACGTTGGCCGAACGGCGGCGCGATGGACCTCACCACGCTGTCTGACAGCGGGTTGCTGGCGCTGTGGGCAGACGCCATGACTGAGTTGAAGTCCCGTGGCGTGATCCGATCGGCGAACAACCCGGTGGCGGACTACGCGGAGCGTCTGGTCGCCGAGCGCCTCGGGTTGGTTCTAAAGGCCGGCTCGTATCCTGGATACGACGCCATCGGGCCGGACGAAACCAGGTACGAGGTCAAAGCACGACGCACCGCCTCTGAGCAGCTAAATCGGCCGCTGGGAGCGATCCGTGACCTCGACGGTTTCGATTTCCTTGTGGTCGTACATTTTGGTACTCGCTTCGAGATGAAAGGAATGTGGCAACTCCCCAACGACTTGGTGCGCGAGCACGCCAAATACCGCAAGCATGTCAACGCCTACATCCTCCGGTTGACCTCCGCCGTGCTCAAGGATCCCCGTGCCAAGCAGCTAGTTTGAATGCCGATCGAGTGTTCTCTCTGCTCAGACGTGTGAGCTGCCCCTCGCCTCTCCCTACTCGGGCGCCCGGTCCTGGGGCGTGTAACCCAGCACCTCCCGGGCGTGGCTGAGATCCCAGAACTGGCGCGGGTTATCCGAGATGCCGTAGACCACCGCCCAGCGCACCTCGTCCGCGTCCAGGCAGCACGCGATGAGGTGGGCGCAGTCCCGCCGGCTCAGCCAGACCGCCCGCATCCGCGCCCGCCGCTGCTCCTCCGTGGTGAGATCGAGCAGCGCCGGGGAGGAGGCCAGCACTTCCGGCGCCGTCGGGTCGTCCCCCGCCCGCACCGCCCCGATCCGCAGGCAGAAGACGCGCAGCCCGTGCCGCTCTAGGTAGTAACGACCCAACGCCTCGCCGTAGACCTTGGAGACCCCGTAGAGGGAATCGGGGCGGACCTCGACCGTGTGGTCGTAGACCCGCGGGTCGTCCAGCTCATACAGCTCCGGGGCGCCGTCCAGCTCGTACATGCCGATGGTGTGGTTGGAGGAGGCGAAGACGACCGCGCCCACCCCTGCCCGTCGCGCCGCCTCATAGACGTTGTAGGTGCCGATCAGATTGTTCGGCAGGATCTCCTCCCAGGGCGTCTCCACGGCCGGCGAGGCCGCCAGGTGAACTACCGCGTCCACCCCTTCAAACGCGGGCTGGATCGCCTCCAGGTCGGCGATGTTCGCCACGTGGGATGGAAACGCCTGCGGCGTCAGCGTCAGGGAGCGCAGGTCGTAACGCTCCCCCAAGTGCTCCCGCACCGCCGTCCCGATCGTCCCCTCCGCCCCGTGACCAACACTCGCTTCTTGCCGTCCATCTCGCTCCGCCTCCCCAACTCCCGAGCTGCCGCCCGCCCGGGCCAGCGCCAACGGCGCCTCGCGCCCCGTGTCTCCGAATCCGATTCTGAACCCGAACCCGTTCCCGCAAGGGGGTCCGCAGGCCGGGCTCGACCTGGCCCGACTGGCCCGGCAGATCCATCACGACCGCCACCGTTCCGCCCCACGCTCCGGCTACCGTGCCGGAAATAGCTCAGGCCGAGATCCTAGACCGGGTGGCCCCGGTCTCGCGCTCAGCCGGCGTCGGCCATCGGCGTCGGAACCGCCTCCCGCTCGGTCTCGCCCCGGTCGGGCGCGGCAAGGTGAGCCGCGTCGTTGAAGGTCACCAGGGTCCAGCGCGCCGGCCCACCGTCTTCGGCGGGCTCGTGGCGCCAGTGGGTGATGCTGGTGTTCCGGGGCGCGAAAGAGACCTGGCCCGCGGTGTGATCGAGGCCGAAGGCGTGGTGGAACGCCCCCGAAAGGACGCCGCCGTGGCAGACGACCACGACCGTCTGATCCGGATGCCGCGTCACCAGGCCCGCGAGTGCCCCGCTCACCCGCCGCAGGAACGTCGCCAGGCTCTCACCGCCCGGCGAGAAGGGTCGGAAAGGATCCCCGCCGGCCAGGAATTCGCGCCCGCCGAAGCGCTCCTCCCACTCCGCGACCGTCAGGCCGTCGGCCTCGCCCGGCCGCAGCTCGTGCCACTCGTCGTCTCCTACGGCCGGGAGCCCAAGCGCCTCCTCGACGTAGGCGGCGGTCTCCCGCGCCCGTGGCATGGTGCTGGTGTAGAGCGCGTCGGCTCGGAGTCCCTCGCGTCGCAGTCGCTCCTTCAAGCGCCCGGCCTGCTCGCGGCCCCGCTCGGTCAGGCCCGGATCACCGCTCATCCCGCCGATGATCGGCTCGACGTTCGCCACCGCTTCGCCGTGCCGGATCAAGTACAGATCGGTCGCCACGCCTCACCCCCACACGCACCCCGCGCGACGCCGCCGGTCGCGCCGGATCCCAATTTTCCACTCACCCCTGTGCCCAGATCGTTCGCCTGATGGCACGCGTTCTGCCATGCTTACACGGCCGGCGAACACCGGCGGCGCTTTCACCTGCCCATACTGAGATGTCGATCCGCGTCGCGCGGTCACCGTCGGACCGCGCGAACAGCGACGGTACGCGACGGTGAGGTCATGCACAAACGGTCACCACACCGCTTCACCTCTGTCTCCTCAGCCCCCGTCCGGATCACCGATGCCGAACCGTGGCCAGAAGCGAGGGTGACGGCATCCCACGGGCGCGGCTCCGCAGCCCTCGTCGCGGAAGTGCCGGTCGCGTCCGGCTGGAGCACCACCGCTTCCAACCGCGCGGTGCTGCTCGCCTGCGTCCTGCTCTTCACTAGCCTGCTGGCCCTGACCTGCGCCTCGGTCCGCCTGCGCGACGGCGCCCCGAACAGCCCCGTCATGCAGTCCTCCGCCTGGAACGTGCCCCCGCTGCGCGCGCTCCCCGGCGATACCATGGTCGATGTCGATGCGTTCCGGCGAATGGCCCTCAACGCGCGGCTGTTCCACGACGCGGTCCCGCGGTTCATCGCGCTGCGGATTGGCTACTACGCGCTTCTCGCCTGGAGCTGCGTCACGCTGCTCTGGGTCATCTACCTCTGGACCGTCTGGCGCGTCCGCAACCGCCGGATCAGCACCCGCGTGGTGGCATGCGGCGGGGTGGCCCTGGCCGTGCTTGCCTTCAGCGTGCCCCCGGTCTTCTCCACCGACAGTTTCTCCTACGCGATGTTCGGCCGCTTGGCCGCCGTCTACGGCGCCAACCCGTACGCAACCACCCCGGCCTCCACCGCCCCGGCCGACCCGCTGATGACCTACGTCTACTGGCGCGACATCCCCTCACCGTACGGACCGCTCTGGACCCTGCTCTCCCAGTTCACCGCCGCCGACAAGCACGCGACCCCGCTTGAGCTGGCGCTGCGCTTCAAGCTGATCGGGCTCGTCGCAACCCTGCTCAATGGCTGGCTGATCTACCGGCTGGTCCGTTACCGCTGGCCGGACCGCGCCGCCTGGGCCTACCTCGCCTACGCTTGGAACCCGCTGGTGCTGGTCGAGGGCATCGTCGCCGCCCACAACGACGCGCTGATCCTAACGGTCGTCCTGATCGGCGCCCACCTGCTCTACCGCGCCCGCTCGGAGCTGGCCATTGCCGCCCTGACCGTCTCCGGGCTGATCAAGTACTCGACCGTCCCCATCGCCGGGATCGCCGCGTTACGCCTCCTGCTCCGCACCCCGCTCCCGCGCCGCTTGCCTACGGTGGCGCGCATCGCTGCCACGTCGGCTGTGCTGGTCGTCGCCGCGTTTGTCCCGTTCTGGGCCGGGACGGCCTCCCTGGCCGGCACCCTCAGCCAACCCGGGCAGGGCGTGAACAACGCCCTGCTCCTCTCCGTCGCCTGGGGAGCCTCGGCTGTCACCAACGGATTCGTGCGGATCGAAGGTGGCACCGCCCTCACGCTGCTCGCCGGCCTGCTCTTCGGAGCCTGGCAGATCGCCTCCCTCTGGCGGCAACGAGCCCGCGCGGGTTCCTGGGCCGTCCACGACGAGCTGGCCGATTGGAGCGCGACACTGGCGATGCTGCTCCTCGTCTTCCCGCGCGTCTACACCTGGTACTTCGTGGTCCCGCTCGGCCTCGCGCTCGCGGCCGGCCCGAAGCACCGGCGCGCCTTCGCCCGGGTCCTCGTCCTCTCCATGCTTTCCTACTCTTCCTATTTCTCGTAGCCAGCCCGCGGACCGGCGACATCCCACCTGCGTGGCGAGCGCCACCGTCCGCCGCCCCGATCGCGCCTTCGGATCCCGGCGGATTCGGTCTTGCGACGATAATGACCCCAGAGCGGGTGAGGCGGGACACGCTCCCCGAGGAGGAGGCGCGGGTTGAAGATCACGCTGCGGGTGC
>JALYMD010000811.1 GCA_030773875.1 Chloroflexota bacterium
ATCCGGCTCTGGTTGCCCGTTTGAAGACACACCCTAGGGTGTAGCCGGCCTGCTGGGCGCGGGTCACCTCCCCCACCAGCGCCGGGATCAGGGTCGCGTTCGGGATGAGATTGGCTCGATGTCCTTGACGATGTCCGCCGCTTCCATGTCCTGGGGAGCCCGACCGTCCGCCACCGCCGAACCGGCGTGGCCATCTATGGTCTGGTGTCAGGTGAGGAAGACGGCCCCGCGCTGCTGGAGGGCCTCGATGCCGGTGTCCAGGTAGGCGTTGTCCTTGGCCGCGGGGTCTTTGGGGGCGTCAAGGCCGAAGCGGCTCGGCCAGAAGACGTTGCGGACGGCCGGCTGCCCGGTGGCCGGGTCGGTGATCCCGTACTTCTCGCCGAACTTGTACTTCTCCCAGACGGCGTCTTGTAGGTGAGCAGGTTGGTGGAGGCATAGAGGGCGACAATGGTGTGGAGATCTTCCGGGGCCATCCCGTAGGAGAACTGGAAGCCGTTGAGCCAGTTGCGGAGTTGGACCAGGACCAGGTGGTTGAGGTTCTTCCCGGCAACGACCGAGGCCTCGACGTGGGGCGACTGGAAGACGCCTTTCATCCCGCCCGTTGCGTCGAGGGCGGCGCTATAGGCCGGGGAGCCGAACCCTCCCTCGGGCAGGTTGTGGGCACGCGCCGGGGAGCTGGAGCCAACGCCGAGAGCGTCTGCAGCGGCGGCAGCGGCACCTACCCGGATGAGGGTTCGGCGGTTCGGCCGGATTCTCGAGTGGTCGCGGGGGGGCATGGTGCTTCCTCCTTCCACGAAAAACGGCAGGTCAGAGCGGTCCCGGCCGGGTTCGCCATTCACTCCGCCTAGCGCATCGGCGACCAACAGGGAACCGCGCCGGGCTTCATCGTGTCCGAGGTCCCCCTACGATAGCAGGCGATGGAACGTATGGATAGGGGCAAACCCCTAAAAGCAGCGAGAAATAGTGTCCTATCGGCGATTGATGCCGATTTGTCATCTGATTGAGGAGATAAGCGCCATAGCGGTTATTGGTCTGGATCGCATCCGGCCTCGGCAGACCTTCGATCGAGAAGGCCTGGGGCGGGTGGAATGCCTGGGAGCGCGCCGTCGACGCGCGGAGTGGATCGGAGAAGGATCAGGGGACGTTACCGTCCGTGTCGGTCCCGGGGTCCGGTTCGTTGCGGAAGAGGAGGCGGCCAAAGAGGCCGCGGTTACGGGCGACGATGCGGTAGCCGAGCTCGACGCCCCAGACGAAGGGGGGTCGGCGGCCGAGGTGCGCGAGGCGAGGGTGCCAGCCAACTTCCTCCAGAACGAAGAGGCAGGCCTGGCCTGCGGAGATCTGGCTGCCGTTCGTGGTGATCACCTGAACGGCGCGGCGGGCCTGCTCCAGCAGGTCCGGAGACATAGGGGGGCTAGGGCACGCCTGAAAGGGCGCCGGGCGGAACCGCTGGTGCCGGTCGTGCCGCCTGACCCAGGCGACGGTACGGCGTCAGAGTCCTCAGTCGCCGTCGAAGATCAGCCAGTGCTGGCTGTTGTTGGTCATTCCCGTCCCCTTTCGCGTGTTCCTCGATTCGGGGCGATCCCGGCATCGGGTTGGGAGGATACCCCAGGGATGGGGTGCTTCGGGGGCCGTGCTGGCGGGAGTGCGGCAGGCCGTAGCGGGGGTGGTCCACCAGACCCGCGGTGGGATGGTCAGGGGGGCGTGTTGCGACCGGGGCGACCACGGGGTTGCCCCTACGAGCGGGTTGTGATGAAGGCATCTGGCAGTTCCGGGGGGAGGCGGCGGGGGCGGCCGGTCTGGACGTCGACGAAGGCCCAGAGGGTGCGGGCGCGGACCAGGACTTCACCGCGGGTTGGGGGGATGGCCTCTGGGGCGAGGAGGGCGTCGCGGAGCAGGTCGGTGGCCGGGCCAGAAGCTGGGAGGCGGGTGATCTCGTAGGCACGGAGGTCCTGGGCGCCGGCGAAGGAGACGGCCCAGGTGGTGACGAGGAGCCGGTTATCGGCGAGCGCCGGGTGGAGGTAGTCCACCTCGTGGCGGCGGGCGATGAAGAGGGCCCCGTAGGT
>JALYMD010000812.1 GCA_030773875.1 Chloroflexota bacterium
CGGACAGCAGGCGGGCGCGCCTCATTGCCGTCGGTGAGGCGGGACCGCGCCTGCGCTCGCTGCTTGAACTCCGCGATGCCGGCTGGCTCTCGGATCGTGCGTTGGCCCAAAAACGCCAGACCATCACGAGTCAACTGAGTTGTCTCCTGGCCGACCCAAGTCTGCTTACCTCAGCCGGGTCACCGGCCTAGGGCCGGAATCTGTCGCTAGACTCCATTACCCACGGTTGAATGAGGGCACCCGGCGGGAAGCCCCTCGCCGGCGATGTCCTATCCGACGCCGGGGGCCTGCTGTGCCAGAAGCTCCACGTCCTCCAGGGCGGCGAGCCCAACCTGGCCGATCAACTCGTCCGCGGCGTAGGGATCCGCGAATGCCTCCGTCAGCACCGCCACGACGAGGGTGCCGACCGATCCCTCGATCAATCCGGAATCGTGGGCTAATCCCGGTAACGACCCGGACTTGCCGCCGAAGACGGTCTCCGGCGGGAGACGGCGGGCCAGGCGGTCCCGATGCTGCTGCAGGCGCAGCGCCTCCCACATCCGGGCACAGCTTGCCGGGGAAGCGGCGGTGCCCTCCGCGATAGCGGCGAGCAGGGACACCAGGTCCGCCGCGCTCGTCACGTTATCCGGCTCGCCGGGACCTGGAGCGCGCCCAAGGAATCGGCGGTTCAGTGCCGTTGCGGTCAGGCCAAGATTGGCGATCGTTGCCCGAACACGATCCATGCCCACGACATCCAGCAGCAGGTTGGAGGCCGTGTTATCGGAGACGGCAATCATCAACGCGGCAAGGTCGGCGAGAGTCAGGGGCAAATCATCGTGCAGCCAGGCGAGCACCCCACTGCCGGGCGTCTTCGCGGCGGCATCCACGGGGCGGACATCGCTCAGATCCAAACGACCCGCGTCTACCTCTCGGTAGAGGGCCACGAGGATCGCTACCTTGATCGTACTTGCCGCAGGGAAGGTCTCGCCCGCGTGAAGCTCCCAGGCTGGGGCGGCATGACCGCCACCCACCAGCCGAACCGCTACGGCCATCCGGCTCCCTGGAGCGGTCGCCTGCGCGATAACCCTCACTCGCTCCCACCCGTGCGCGGCGGTCATCTCGGTCGGTTCCCAATCACCCATCTAGAGCTCGACTCCTCGCTGCTGTTCCACGCCGTCACCGAGGCTCGTACATGATGGTCAGGCTGGCGAAGGACGACCAACCGGTGACTGAAGAGGTGCGTGGTAGCATTGTGGTAGCATTGACGTAATCTCGCCACCGGGGAGATGCAGCTCGCTGCCCCCGCACCGGTCGCTCGAACCCAACCCTCCAGCCTCACGGAGCACGATCTCAGCATGAGTCACGGACGAATCGCCCGCGTCAGCCGCCTCCATCCCGATGCTCAGCGTCGGGCCATGCGCTACGGGCGAACCCTCCACGGACGGCGGGCGAACGGACTCCCCCCGCATCTGCTTCCCGGGGTCTCCGGTCGGGGGGTTCGGAAAGGCATTGGGCGGGGACGGATCCTCCTGATTGCCGCCAACATCCTGATGGCGGCGTTCCTGCTCGCCACAGCCGCGTTTGTCGTCTCGTCCGTCGCTGCCGTCGGCGGCACGGTCGCAGCCTACCGCGAGGTCAACAAGGGCTTGCCTGATGCCACCGGCATCGTCACCGGCACGTTCCAGACCAGCCGCATCATGGACCGCAACGGGAAACTCCTGCAAGAGATCGATGACCCAGATATCGGCTGGCGCTCCTTCATGCCCCTGGACCAAATCTCGCCGGATCTGATCAACGCCACGATTGCCGCCGAGGACGCGACCTTCTGGACGCACCGCGGCGTCGAACCGGTCGCGATCGTGCGCGGTGCGTTTATCAACGTCAGCGGCAGCGGCTCGTCCGGCGGCTCGACGATCACCCAGCAACTCGTCCGTTCCCTGTTCCCGGAGGAGATCGGCAACGAGATCTCCTACACCCGCAAGGCCAAGGAGGCGCTGGCCTCCGTCGAGCTGGAGCGGCGCTACAGCAAGCAAGACATTCTCACGATGTACCTCAACCAGATTTTCTACGGCAGCCGCTCCTATGGCATCGAGGCCGCCTCGCAGACCTTCTTCAACAAGCACGCCAAGGACCTCACGCTTGGCGAGGCGGCGATGCTGGCGGGGCTCCCGCAGCGACCCACCGACTACAACCCGGCCATCAAGGAGAACTTCGAGCAGGCGAAGCAGCGCCAGCGGTACGTGCTTAACCAGATGGTCAAGTACGGCTACATCACCCGCGCCGAAGCGGACGCCGCCTGGGCCGACGGGCCGATTGTCGAGCCTCGACGGACCGGCGCCGTGCTCGACAACCCTCACTTCGTCAACTACGTCCGGGACTACATCGTCGAGAAGTATGGCGAGGGGGCGCTCTACCAAGGCGGTCTCCAGATCACGACCACCATCGACAGCGACCTGCAAGATTTCGCCGAGCAGACGGTCGCCGCCCAGGTGGAAGCGCTGGCGCCCTACAACGCCCAGAACGCCGCCGCGGTCGTGATGCTGCCCTGGAGCGGCGAGATCCTGGCGATGGTGGGCTCGGCCAACTTCGATAACCCCCTCATCGACGGCCAGGTCAACGTCACCACCTCCGACCAGCA
>JALYMD010000813.1 GCA_030773875.1 Chloroflexota bacterium
CTCCTCACCCCCGCTCGCGCCCCCGACTCCCCGACTCCTCACTCGCCCCAGGTCCGCTCCAGCACCCGCAGCCAGTTCTCGTGGGCCAGCAGCGCCAGCGTGGCGTCGTCGTAGCCGCGGGCCTGCAGGGTCGCTAGCAGGCGGGGCAGGCCAGCGGCGTCGCCGAGCGGGGCGGGCATCGTCGCCCCGTCGAAATCGGACCCGAATCCCACCTTGTCCGGTCCCAGCCGCTCCACCAGGTAGTCCACGTGGTCGGCGACGATCTCCAAGGAGGTGTCCGGATCGCGCTCGCCGTCCGGCCGCAGGAACCCGACGTGGAAGTTCACCCCGACCATGCCACCTGACTCCCGGATCGCCTCCAGCTGGCGGTCGGTGAGGTTGCGGGACGAGGCGCAGAGCGCGTGGGCGTTGGAGTGGGTCGCGACCAGCGGCGCGTCGGAGAGGGCGGCTACGTCCCAGAATCCCTGCTCGTTGAGGTGGGAGAGGTCCAGCATGATCCGCAGCCGGTTGCAGGCGCGAACCAGATCCTTGCCCGCCTCGGTCAGCCCTGGGCCGGTGTCCGGCGATGGGGAGCCGAACGGGACGCCGTGGGCGAACGCGTTCGGGCGCGACCAGACGATGCCGAGCGAGCGCAACCCGGCGGCATGAAAGACCTCCAGCGTGTCCAGCCCCGGGTCGATCGCCTCGGCGCCCTCCAGGTGGAGCTGGACCGCGAAGATCCCCTCGGCCAGGCAGCGGTGCAACTCGGCCGCCGTGCGCACCACCTTCACCGCCCCGCCCGATTCGACCTCCAGCCGCAGCAGCCGGGCCAGTTCGGCCATCGCGTAGGGCTGGGCGTCGGCGAGGGGCACCGGCGGCGGCAGCGTGCCGGGGGCAACCCGCTCCGACATCCCGCCGGGATCGCGGGCGGCTCCCGTCGCCGGGAGCGTCGCGGAGTCGGGGACGAAGACGGCGAAGAAGCCGCCCGCCAACCCGCCTTCCCGCGCCCGCGGGAGGTCGATGTGCCCCTGGGCGCCCCGATCGAAGAACGAGCGGCCGGTGGCCCGCAGGTTCAGCACCGTGTCGTTGTGGCCGTCGTAAACGGGGATCCCGGTCGTTTCTGGCTTCGGCATCGCAACGGCGTTCACGCCATCTCCTTGCGGTCGGTCGTCCTCGGTCCGGTCAAGACGGGTATCATGCACCAAGATGCGCCGGGCGTGTTCGGCGGGAAGGCCGAACACCGCCCCGATTCCGCGGACCACGAGGGAACCGGGGGCCGTGCGCGACGGCGGACAGGACGCGAACGGGGAGAACCGAGCAATGGTGGTGACGGGCGCGCAGGGGCAGGCGGCAGAGCAGGCAGCGGGAGCGACCAGCGGCGCGGGGCCACTCGCCGGCAAGACCTGTGTGGTGATGGGCGTGGCGAACCGTTGGAGCATCGCCTCCGCTATCGCGGAAGCGATGGCCGGGGCCGGCGCCCGCCTGGCCGTCTCCTACCTGGACCAGCGCGCCAAGCGCGACGCCGACGCGCTGGTCGCCGATGTGCCGGGAGCCGTCTCCTACCAGTGCAACGTGGAGTCGGACGAGGAACTGGACGCCTTCGCCGCCGCGCTGCAGCGCGATCTCGGCCGCGTCGATGCTCTGGTCCACAGCATCGCCTTCGCGCCGGCGGCTGAGCTGAAGGGTCGCTTCCTGGACACCAGCCGGGAGGGGTTCCGCCTCGCCCACAGCATCAGCGTCTACTCCCTCATCGCCGCCGCCCAGCGGGTCGCGCCGCTGATGACGGAGGGGGGCAGCATCACGACGCTGACCTACCTCGGCTCGGAGCGCGTCTTCCCCCGCTACAACGTGATGGGCGTCGCCAAGGCCTCCCTGGAGGCGACCGTCCGCTATCTTGCCGCTGACCTCGGCGAGCAGCGGGTGCGGGTGAACGCCATCTCGGCCGGGCCGCTCAAGACCGCTTCCGCCCGCGGCATCCCCGGCTTCTCCGACATGCTGAAGCTGGCGTCGGAGCGCGCCCCGCTCAAGGACCCGTTGGACCCGGCCCAGGTCGGCGCCGCCGCCGTCTTCCTCGCCTCCGACGGTGCCGCCGCCATCACCGGCGAAACCCTTTACGTCGATAGCGGTTACCACATCATGGGCATGTAGCGCGGGAATCGATCTGCTGCGTGGCACCGGGATTCAGGAAGGGGGGCTTGCCTTTCCGGACCTTCCCAGAGGTGCGGTTCGTCAGGCCACCGAGGTTGATGGGCCCTCACCCTATGGTGTGAAGGCACGGCGGTGCGCGCACGGGGAGATCGCATGATCGAGACACGGCGCCTCCTCCTCCGCCCGATGCGGCCGGAGGATGTCGACGATCTCCTCCTCATCTTCGCCGACCCCAACGTGATGGCCTCGTTCGGCGATGTCCTCTTCGACCGCGCCCAGATGGAGCGGTGGGTCGGGCGCAACCTGGAGCACCAGGCGCGGCACGGCTGCGGCCTCTTCTCGGTCATCCACAAGGCGGACAACCTCCTCATCGGCGATTGTGGGTTCGAGCACCTGGAGGCCGAAGGGACCCAGGAGACGGAACTGGGATACGACCTCCGCAGCGACTACTGGAACCAGGGACTAGCGACGGAAGCCGTCGCCGCGGTGCGCGATCACGCCTTCGGGGCGCTGGGGCTCCCCCGGCTCATCAGCCTGATCCGGACCGGCAACGCGGCATCCCGCCGGGTCGCCGAGAAGATCGGAATGCGCCAAGCGGCGGACACCACCCGCCACGGCCAGACCTACTGGCTCTACGCCCTCTCGCGGGAGGAGTTCCAGCAGTCGCCCGACCGCTCTTGATCCACGGGCAAGGGGAATCGGGGGGGTGGAGGCAAGGCTGACCTGGGCCGGGCTCCATTCGGAGGCCCCGTCAGTCCGCGATCACGACCTTCGCCAGCCCCGGCTCCGCGGGCGGGAACTGCGGCCGCATCGCCTCCAGGGTGTCCGCGATCGTCCGCGCGATCACCAGGTTGCGGTACCACTTCTTGTTGGCCGGCACCACGTACCAGGGCGCGTAGGGGGTGGCGCAGTTGGAGATCGCGTCCTCGAAGGCCCGCATGTAGTCGTCCCAGAAGGCGCGCTCCTTCAGATCGGCGGAGGAGAATTTCCAGTGCTTGTCCGGGTCGTCCAGCCGGCTCTGCAGCCGCCGCTTCTGCTCCTCCTTGGAGATGTGCAGGTAGAACTTGAGCACCGTGGTGTTGCTGAGCGTCAGGGCATGCTCGAACTCGTTGATCATCTCGTAGCGTCGGCGCCAGACATCCTCCGGCATCAGACCCTTGACCCGGACGATCAGCACCTCCTCGTAGTGCGACCGGTTGAAGATGGTGATCATCCCCCGGCTCGGGGCCTTCTGGTGATAGCGCCAGAGGAAGTCGTGCTCCATCTCCTCCACGCTTGGCGCCTTGAACGACCAGACCTGGCAGCCCTGCGGGTTGACCCCCTGGAAAACGCCCCGGATCGTGCCGTCCTTGCCCCCGGTGTCCATGGCCTGGAGCACGATCAGCAGGCTCTGCTGCCGCTCGGCGTAGAGCCGCGCCTGCAGGTCGCGGATGCGGTCCCGCTGCCGATCCAGCTCCTCCTTGACGTCCTTCTTGCGCCCGTAGTGCTCCGCTTCGTCGGCGTTCACCCTGGAGAGGTCGAGGCGGGTCCCCGGCTCAACCCGGTAGCGCGGGTAGTCGGGGTCGGGCGGCTGCTCCTCCGCCACGGTTTCGGGCTCCGCGACCTCGACCGACTCGCCCAGCGCCTCCGGCGCCGCCTCGACCGTCGCCTGCGCGTCGGTCGGTTCGTCAAGGTCCGTACCGGTACTGCCGCCCTCTCCCAAATCGTGCCGGCTGCTCATCCGCCCCTCCTCAACGCTGCCCTGCTTGCCGCCCGCCGGGAGCAAGACGTGTTCCAGGGCACCGATAACCTCTTGGGAGGAAGGATCGCGAGTGTCGAGAGCGACCGAACGCCGTGATGGAAAAGCAAGCGGGTCGACGGAAGGCCTCCCATTCCTGCGCTTCGCACCACCGCATGGCAGTCAACTATGGTGTTGCCCTCAATCAATCTCTGCCATCAACCGACAAAGTCACCGATCCAGCGGACCCAGGGCGCGGCGGGGACGAGGCTCTTGAGGAGGGCGCGGTCTGCGGTCCACAGCTCCGTTTCGAGGAGGCGGGCCAGCACCGCGTAGTGGGCGTCGTAGACGTGCTTGAGGCGGTGGGCAACGGCGAACGCGGCCGCTTGCCCCGCTTCTCCCGCGCCCGCTCGACCTCCTCCGCTGAGGCGGACAGGGCCACGCCCCGGCGCCGGGCCAGGATCCGCTCCCGCAGCGCCTGTGCCTGCCCCATCGTCTCCAACCGCTGACCGAGATCCGGCATCGGCTCCGCCGGCTCCGCCTGAAGT
>JALYMD010000814.1 GCA_030773875.1 Chloroflexota bacterium
GCGACAAACGCATCGCCGGCGGCGGTGGCGTTCAGCATGGCGGCGGGGAACCCCGAGATGTTCCACGTCTCGTCCGGCGTGCAGATGCGGCAGCCCGTGGCCCCGAGGAAGATGACGAGGGAGCGGAGATTGTTTCCCCGCATCTGTGATTGGATCGTCACGACGGCCTCGTCAAGTGTCTCAGACCTGACGAGAGCTCGGACCTGCCGCTCTGTGCCAATAAGGTCATCGTGGCGCAGCGCGACTTCCAGTGCGTCCGAGAGATCCGCCCTGACCAGATCAGTCAATGGAGCAACAAGTCGGGTCCTGGGCAGGGTGTGAGCGGGAAGATCGGTCAGGAAGCGCCGCAGCGGGGCGTCGGCAACGTCGAGAAGGACAACATCGTGGTCGAACAGGGCGGCGATATCGAGCCGGTCGCCGCGAACGATTTGGGCCCCCGGGTGCCAGAGCATGGTGCGCTCAGGCGGGGTGCCAGAGATGATCATCGTAGCTGTGCCTGTCCGCTGGCCTTGGCGAATCGCCAACCATCCGGTGTCCACGCCTTCGGCTTGGAGGGCTGCTCGCAATGTCGCTCCCTCGTCATCATCCCCGACCACCCCGGCGAACGAGACCTGGGCGCCGAGCCGGGAGAGGGCTACTGCGCTGATGGTGGTGCGGCGCGGCTCCGCATGTTCCGCATGGACGATCTCGGAACCTCCGGGCGGAGGCCAGCAGTCAACAACTAGGTGGCGGTGCCAGGTCACCTGGCCGACGGCTGCGATTCGGGGCGGTCTCAGAGACGTCACCGCGCTCTGACCGGCAAGGGGGTGCCCGGCGGGACGTGCCATGCCCTTCTGAGAACGGTGATGGGAGTAGCGAGCGGGATCACGACCCTTGAACCAGCAGCACACGGGCTGGAGCGCCGTCGCCCGCGGCAAGCCGCAGGGGGAGGCAGAGGAGCGTGTAATGGCCGGGCGTCACATCGCTGAGGCTCAAGCCTTCGACGATCAGCACCCCGGCACCTAGCAGCGTACGATGGGTCGCATGCTCCTGGTCATCGAACGCTTCAATGGAGAGGTAGTCGATGCCAACAAGACGGATGCCGCGCTCGACGATCCAGCGCGCCGCCGCGGGTGATAGCGCGACATAATCTTCACGAAACTCCCGATGGCCCGTCTGCCAGAGCGTAGAGTTTGCCGTCCGAAGAAGGAGCCTCTGGGTGCCGCTTGGAAGGTTGGCGGCGTCGAGGTGTTGTGGTTCAACCCGGCGAGCCTGCGGTGGGACCTCCATGACGACGCAGGGGCCGATCCAACGCTCCAGCGGGATATCGTCGAGCGTGGCGCCGTTCTCGATGAAGTGCCATGGGGCATCGACGTGGGTGCCCGTGTGGCTCGAGAGGGTGAGGCCACTGACATTGGCGACATCGCCCGCCGCGATTCGCATCATCGGCTCGACGCGTACCTCTGGATCCCCGGGCCACACGGGTAAATCGGGAGACAGGGGGACCGAGATGTCGATTACCCTCGACGTGCCGAAGTTCAAGGTCATCTCATCCCCCTGGGGACTCGGCCGGTCCGACGTGGGCTCGGGATGTTGAGAATGACAGGCCCAGTGGACGGGCTGTCGCCCCAGATCCCCTTGTGCTAGAGCATCACGCTTCGTAGACGGTAACTCCACCGATGACCGTCGCGCGGATTGGGACGTCAGCAACGCGGTTGGGTTCCACCGAGGCTGGATCGTCGGCGAGGATCGCGAAGTCGGCGAGTTTCCCGACCTCGATCGATCCCTTGTCGGCCTCCTCGAACGAGGCCCGGGCACCCGCGAGGGTGTAGAGGCGGATGCCCTCATCGACGGAGATGGCCTCCGCTGGCGCATAGGGCCGGTCGGAGCCTGTCTGCTCGGTCACCGCGGCCTGGATCCCCTTCAGCGGCTCGTAGGCGGAGACGGGACAGTCGGACGAGAAGACCAGCTCGACGCCGGCATCCAGGAGCGATCGGAAGGGGTAGGTAAGGGCGGATCGTTC
>JALYMD010000815.1 GCA_030773875.1 Chloroflexota bacterium
CCTCGATCACTTAGCCGGCTGGTTGGATTCGTGTTCCAGGATCCAGAAGCACAGCTCGTCACCAGTCGGGTCGAAGACGAGTTGGCCTTCGGCATGGAGCAATTGGGTGTCGCCCCGCTGACGATGCGCAAACGGGTCGAGGAGGTGCTGGACCTCCTTGGGATCGCGGTACTGCGGGGTCGGGATGTCGCCACCTTGTCTGGAGGAGAGCGGCAGCGCGTGGCCGTCGCGGCGGCGCTCTCGCTGCAGCCCTCAATTCTGGCGCTGGACGAGCCGACCAGCCAGCTCGATCCCTGGGGCGCGGAAGACGTGCTGAGTGCGTTAACCCGGCTCAATGAGGACCTCGGCCTCACTGTGGTCCTTGCCGAACACCGCCTAGAGCGGGTCGTCGCACATGCGGATCGGCTGCGGTTCCTGCCCGCGGGTAACGGGGTAGCCATAGAGGGCCGGCCACGGGAGACGCTGGCGGCGATGGACGTTGCACTCACCCCGCCACTGATTCGCCTTGCTCGCCGTTTTGGATGGCAACCGCTGCCGTTGACCATTAAGGAGGGCCGCGCCTGTGTCAGGTTGGACCCCCGGCATCCGGCGCCGCCGCCGACCGACCGGCTTTCCCCCGTCGGACGGCCCGCCGTGGTCTTTCACGATGTGACGGTCGGTTACAGGTCCCGCACCGTGCTGGAGCATCTGAATTTAGACGTGGGTTCCGGTGAACTGGTCGCCCTCATGGGCCGTAATGGGTCCGGCAAGACGACGCTGCTACGGAGCCTGATGGGGTTGCATCGACCGCAGAGCGGCGTCATCACGGTCTGCGGTCGCGATCTCTCCCGCGTCGATACCGCAGAGCTGGCTCGGGATGTCGGGTACGTGCCGCAACAGCCGGGGACGTTGCTCTTCGCGGAGACGCTGCGGGAGGAACTTGCCTTCACCCTTAAGCACCACGGAGGGCGCGGAAAGGACCCGGAGACCGTCCTCGCCCTGCTCGGATTAGCTCACGCCGCTGAACGTCACCCACGGGATCTGAGTGGCGGAGAGCGGGAGCGGGCCGCTCTGGCCGCGGTGCTGGTTGGCGCACCTCGGGTGTTGCTCCTGGACGAGCCGACCCGGGGGATGGACGCCGCTCGCAAAGCGGCCCTCGGCACCATCCTCCAAGACCTCTGCGCAGAAGGCACGACGGTGCTGATGGCGACCCACGATGTCGAGTTGGTCGCGGCCGTCGCCACTCGAGTCGTGCTCCTTGGTGATGGCGAGATTGTCGCGGACGGTTCGCCGCGGGAGGTTCTCTCGGGGTCGCTGACCTTCGCCACGCAAATTAACAAGCTCTACGGCGGCCAATGGCTGACAGTGGAAGACGTGGTGACAGGGCTGGAACGAGGCAACGATTAACCGTCGCTGAGGTCCGGCATCAGTTTCAAAGCCAGGTTGAGCAGTTCCGCAGGGCGGGCTCGTTGCGGTTGACGCGCCGCCTCCGCCCGCCCGCTAAGCATCGCTCAGCCGACGTGTGGGACGACGTCCCGCGCCAGCACCTCTAACGTCTCCCGATCGCTCGCGTCAACCTGGACGACGAAGTAGCGGAAACCAGCTTCTACGCGCGCCTGGAAGAACTCCACTACACCGGCGGCGGGACCGGTCAAGATGGCTTTCCCACCCGAACGACGAAGCCCAGGTGACCCTGACCGCTCGGCCGGCGTTCTGGCCAGCTTGGCGCGGCGCGCTGGCTCGCTCACCGCAAGCACGAGCATCTGGGTGAAATGGGTGCGGAGGATCTCGTGCTCGGGCCGACCGACCTCGGCACAGTGCTCCTCAAGGACCGCCAGCTTCCGGCGTAAGGCCGGCAGCCCGTTTCCAGAGAGGGGTCCTCGCTCATCCTCGGCGGGTGGCTCCCCCAGGTTGCAGGCGTCCGCGAGCCGGGCCACCAGTCGTAGGGTGCCGCGCTCACCGCTTCCGCCGATGAGCACCGGCGGACGGGGAGTTTGAACCGGGGGCGGCTCGACGCGCATCTCCGAGACCCGGTACTGCTCGCCGGAAAAGGTAAAGGGCTCCGGTCCCCACACGCCCTCTATGATGGCTAACGCCTCTTCCAACCCGGTTCGTCGCTCCGAGGCGGAAGCGAACGGCACATCAAGCGCCTGAAACTCCTTCTCCAACCAGCCGATGCCGAGGCCCAGGAGGAGGCGGCCGTTGCTCAGGTTGTCCAAATCAGCGGCGAGCCGGGCGAGGTACGCCGGGTGCCGGTAGGGAACGCAATTGACGAAAGAACCGAGGCGGACCCGTCGTGTCGTCGCCGCCATGGCACTGAGGGTGATCCAAGGATCAACGTGGACGCTCGGGTGGTCGAAGACGAACAACCCGTCAAATCCCAGGGCCTCGACCAACTTGCCGCTCTCGACGAGGCAGGATGCTTCGTCCGGGCGCGCCACCAACTGCACGCCGAACCGAACCCGCTCGCCTCCGGCTGCTACCCAGGGGTGCTGTCCCATTCCTCGCACCCTTCCACCACCGCATTCCCGGTGTTCGGACTGCATGACATCCGCGTTCTCATAACCGCTGTCCACGTCCACTCGCCGCTCTTCCCGCGCCACTTGGATCCACGGAGGCAGAGCGTCCGGGTACCCTCCCTATAGGAACATCTCTGCGACGGGCAACCGGAAGTCCGGCAGCACGTCGCCGCCGTCGAGATCATCGGTCTCCGTTAGGACTCTGGCGGTGCGGTCAGACGTCCATTCCGTGACAGTCCGCCGCCGTGGTTCGATGACCCAGACCAGGCGCACGCCGGTGTCGAGGTAGGTCAGCACCTTGTTGAACAGCTCGGTGGCAGTGTCAGGCGGGCAAACCACCTCAACGACAAGGTCTGGCGCAAGTCTGGGAAACCGGTCGAGTTCGTCGTCGGACGGGATTCGGTCGGCTGCAACGAACGCGACATCTGGCCCCAGCACGACAACGGGATCTCTGGCAAGGACGAATCCCGTCTCTGCGCCGAACACGTCCCCTTGGCGATGCGTGGATGCGTGTATGGCAAGTGGCGTCGACACCTTGACGGTGATCTTCCCGTGCCTCCCTCCCGTCCGCGACATAGGGGTCAATACTCTCCGGATCAACTCGTATCGGTTATCGGTGGTCCGCATGGCCTCAAGGTCTTCGGCTGTAAGCAGGTGAGTCGTCGCCATCCTCGTTCCTTGCATTCAGCAAAGGTGCCGAGGCCGGCTTCCCTCCAGTCGCGGCGCAAGTGGCGGTCGCGAACCGTCAATACCCGAGGCGCTTGTCCACGACGTTCAGGAGGGGTTCCCCGTTCGCGAATCGGAGCAGGTTGTCGCGCAGGATCTCCACGCAGCGGCGCTCCTTTGGAGCGGAATCACCGGCAAGGTGCGGCGTGATGATCAGGTTCGGCGCGTCCCAAAGCGGGCTCTCCAGTGGCAGCGGTTCGGTTTCTGTCACATCGACGGCTGCCCCCGCCAAGCGTCCGTCATGAAGGGCCGTCGCTAGGGCCGCCTCGTCCACGATCCCACCCCGGGAGACCACAATCAGGTAGGCATCCTGCCGCATCATCGCGAGTGCGGCCGCGTCAATGAGATGGCGGGTCTCTGCGGTGAGCGGAGCGGCGATCACGAGGATGTCGGACCCGGCGAGCAGGTCCGGAAGTCTGCTCGGCGGCCACACCTCGTCCAGGAAGGGCTGTCCGTCCACCGCCTGAGCGTCCACTGCCAGCAGGTTCAATTCAAAGGCGGTGGCCCGCTGGGCGACGCCGCGGCCGATGGCCCCGAAGCCTAGGATGCCCATGGTGCAGCCGCGAATCTCCCGGGACGTTCGGTAGCCCTCCTTGCGTCCCCAGTGCCGGCGGCGCTGCCATTCCAGGCAATCCGGAATTCGGCGCGTGAGGGCCAGGAGCAGCGCGAAGACGTGCTCGCCGATAGAGGGGCCGTGAGCGCCCCGCGTGTTGGTCAGCACCACATCGCTTTCCACCAGGGCCGGGATACGGGCCACAAACTCGACCCCAGCGCTTGAGGCCTGGATCCAGCGCAGTCGCGGCGCAACGCTCACGATCTCAGCGGACGGAAAGCCGTAGAGAACATCCGCGTCAACAACCTCCGCCAAGGTGGCCTCTGGGGTCGTCGTACGGACGATCTCGAGGTCGGGAATTGGGAGATCGTCGAGCAAGGAGAAATATGCCTCACCTTCGGTGGCGGCCATGACGAGTTTCATCTGGATGGAGTCTCCTTCGATGGCCACGGCGGCGATCGCTCACCGCCTCGCTAGCGCGGGCGCAGATCGAGCGATCTAGTACCGCACGGTCGCTCCTGATTCGGCGCTCTCGAGCGTCCCGGTTTCGGCACGCTGCCAATCCAGCGCAGAAAGGTCGCCTCTGAGCCCGCCGAGCATGTAACGGAGCTCGCTGGCCATGGCGCAGAAGCGGAACCCCTGACCGAGCCGGAAGTTCACCCCGGCCGCGTCGGAACAGTGGACACCAGGAGCGACACCGTTGGCGACGCAGGTCTCCCGGACGTGATCGATTGCCTCGACCAGTCTGGGTTCGTCGCTCTCTAACGGCACCCCGAGTCCGAGTCCCATCGAGGCGGCGAGATCGTTGGGCCCAATGAAGCAGGCATCGACGCCGGGCACGCCAAGGATCTCGTCGGCCTGCTCTACCCCAGCGATGTGTTCAACCTGGAGCACCAGCAGCACCTCATCGTTGGCGTGCCGGTAGTAGTCGGCGGCAGCCGTTCCGAACGAGAGGGCGTGGCGGCCTCCTCCGACGCTTCGCTCTCCCTGGGGGGGGTACCGCATCGCCGCCACCGCCTGCTCCGCTTCCTGCCGGCTCTTCACCATGGGGACCACGATGCCCCATGCCCCCGCATCCAAGGCCCGCTTGAAGTGCTCAGGGGTATTCCACGGAATACGGACCATCGGCGCGGTTCCGGATGCCCGAATGGTCGCGAACATCTGTGCCTGCGTGCGGATGTCGATTGGGTTGTGCTCGGCGTCGGCGACTAGCCAATCGAACCCGAGAGCGCTGACGTACTCGGCGGCCTCAGGGCTTGGCAGCGATAGCCACGTCCCGATCGAGGCCTCTCCAGCCGCCAAGCGCCGTCGGACATGGTTCCCGCGCATGCTGTGCC
>JALYMD010000816.1 GCA_030773875.1 Chloroflexota bacterium
GTCTTCTATGTCGAGGTCGAGCTGCTGTGAGGTCGAAATGAACGAGCGGTGGAACGTCTACGAGTTGACGATGCCGTCACCGTCGTTGTTGTTGCCGCCGTTGCCGCTGCCACCGTCATCGACATCCTCGACATCGTCGACATCGCCGTCGTTGTCCACGTTGACGATGCCGTCGCCGTCGTTGTTGTTGCCGCCGTTGTTGCTGCCGGTATCGGCAGACACGGCCGTCGCCATGGTGAACGCCAAGGCCAGACCGGCAACGAGGGCCAGAAACTTCCGGCCCGTCTCTCCTGCGAATACGTTCATGTCTGAGCTTCTCCTCCCCTTGGTGGGGTTTCGGGGGCCCCGATGGCCCGCTGAGTCGTGCGTTTGATCTGCGCGTCGCTGGCGGCAGGCGCCGCTCCTCCAACCCCCACCGCGCGCCGCGCGGGGTCCCGTGCGGGACCTCCAGGAATAGTAGAGACGACACAGGGCCGAAAAAATACATCCCGGCGCTTCCTGGGAAGGATGTCGCCATGTATCGCTAGGTCCCAGATGCGGACCGGAGTCCCACTGGTGGGCCGCCCCCGATCCTCTCCCGACCGGGCGGCCGGCGGGACATTCAGGAGGGCGAAGCCATCAACTACCCTCGGGAGGGACCCGCCCTACGCCGGCGCACCAGGTGCGATCAGGAGTGCGATCGGGTGATCGCATGATCGCGCCCGTGTTCCGCATTGCGGCCAGGCAGTGACGCCTACGACGAGGCTCTGAGCCGCCTCGGAGGGCCGCTGTGGGGTCGGCCGGTGCGATCACTTCGGGGTTTCGTCGCGCCGCCCGGGGACGGTCGGCTAACGCCGGATTTGGCCGCAAAGAATGGAGATCCGACCCCGCCCGGGTCGTGGAGCGGGGAGACGGGTCGTTCCTTGTGCGGCCGTTCCACGCGGGACCGAGCGCCGAGCACCGAGCGCGGAAACCGGAAATCGCGCCGACTCCATGGCGTTCCTAGACTTCCATAGGGTTGCGCATTCTTTGACGGCCTCGGGCTCCGGCTCGGGGTGGTTCGTCTGTGTGCCGCAGCTGGTTTGCTAGGATGTGCGGGCAGGGCGGGGTCGCTGTCATTCGCTAGTGCTGCAGGGACAGGAGAAACGACTTGAGCGAGAGACGCCCAACCACGGACGACGAGGGCGCGACGGGTCCCCCCCACGAGGCGGACCGCTCCGCCATCAAGCCCGAGTACGAGGAGGCTCACCCGAGCCCACCGCCGACCAGTGGGGAAGAGATCTCTGTCGCGGACCTGCGCCCAGAGGTGGAGGGCGAGACGATCCCGGAGCGGGCCCGCCGCCAAGCGGACAGCGCCGGGTAGGGAGCCACGGGTACCCGAGGGCGCGCCGGCGGAAAAGGCCGCATGGCCGCCGCGGAGACCGGCTAAGGCGAGCGCCGTCTTTCAGGCCGGCGTTTCGCTTGCACCCCTAGGCGGTGAGGAACAGGATCAGGAGCAGCAGTACCAGGACGTAGATCGCGACGCCGAGGGCCAGGGCCATCCCGCCCCTCCGCCTAGCCCTTGCGGCCGCGCTGCCGTTTCTCCACCTTGCGGGGCTTGGTCGGCTTCGAAGCCTTCCGTGGCGGCTCGCGCTGGGTGGTAGGAAGGGTGATCGGGGTCGGGGTAGGCTTGGTCGGCGTCGTCATGGCGTTGCCTCTCTACTGACCGACTGATCGGGCGAGGGCGACGGACACGCAGGGACCATCCGGGACGGTGGACCGCAGATGGGATGCCACCCAACGCTCGTACAGGCGGGGGATAGAGATGCAACAAGCCCCCGGTGGCTGGCCGGGGGCTCGGACAGAAGCTGTCTACGTGGGCGGGGGGAGGGAAGGGGGGATCCCGCCGACGCTCCTCCGAGTATCGCGCCCGCGTCCTGCCAAGTCAGGCACCAACGTATAGCGAACCGGTTCCGTTATGCGCAACGTTGCCCCCTCCGGGCCGTTGGCTTGTGCGTTATGTGGCTTCTGCTACGATGCCGAAGCGAGATGGAGTTGGGGCGACGCACCATCTCGTACCTCCTTCGCTGGCGAGCGCCGTCCTTCGGGGCGGCGTTTCGCTTGCGTCCTCTTCTCCGCCTCGACCGCTACGACGCTGGAGTGGCGGTCGTCGGCGTCGCGATCCCCGAGGGAATGATCGCCGCAACCACGACGGTGGCAGCCTCTTGGCCGTCATTGCGGGCCTCGCCGCCAGCGAGCGGCGGGAAGACGGCGTAGTCACCCGCGTGCAGCATGAATTCGGTGCCAGCGGCCACCGACTCGCCAGGCACGTTCGTCGCCCCGGCGCGGGTGATCGTGACCGGAGCGTCGAGAGTGATGGTCAGCATGCCCGCCTCCCCGTAGACAAGGGAGATGTCGGGGGCGGGGGTGATAGGGTAGACCACGCCGGGCGCGAACGTCAGCCGGTAGAGCGATGGCACCTCCTGCCCCTCCGCAAAGGCGAGCCCCTCAGCCATCACGCCTGGGGCAATCTCAAAGCCCCCCGCTGGCGGTGTCCCCTCTTGGGCGCGGGCCAGCGGGCCAACCCCACCGGCGATGGTCAGGCCGAGCAACGCGAGGGCGGCGACTGAGAGCAGGATCGGCGTTCGACGCATGGAAGTTTTGCTCCTCGCTGTTCGGCCGGCGCACAGGCAATTCCAAGGCGGCATCATAGCGGCATTCTAGAGGAACAGGCGGGCACGGACAGGGTCAGATGGCCGCACGCCCGGGGCCGTTCTGTGTGCGATGATCCCGCCCCATGAGCCACGGTCGACCGACCCCGATCGTTGACCGCCTGACCGCCGCCGATGCAGCGACACGGCTGAGGATCTCGTCGGATGTCGTGCGCTCCCGCCTGAACCGCGGCATGCTGGAAGGCCACAACAGAGGAGGACAGCTGGTGGTCTACCTACCCGTCGAGGCGACGGTCGACCAACCGCCGCGGACCGTGGAGCGACCGTCGACCGATCGGGAACCGACCGTCGTATCCGATGCCCTCGTGGACGCCTTGCTCGAAGACGTGGTGTACCTGCGGGAGCAACTCGCCGGGCGGAGCCGGGAACTGGCCGCCGAGCGGGAGCGGAGTGACGTCCTCATGAGGGAAGCCCTGGCTCGGATCCCTGCCCTCGCCTCGGTGCCGGCCAGGGTGCCCGAGCGCATCAGCACCAGTTCACCGCGCGATGGAGACCACGAACGCGAAGCCTCTGCTACCTTAGTGCCGTGGTGGCGGTTCTGGGAGCCCTGGGGGCGAAGGCGGAGGAGATGCCCTGGCGATGAGTCACCCGCCGAGCACGCAGGAAGCGCGCTTTGCCACCATCGTCGCGGCGTTTCACGGCCACCCGAACGTCAGCCCTCCGGCGGGGACGGCGTTCGGCGCGTCGGCTTTGAAGATCAACAACAAGATCTTTGCCATGCTCTCGGCCCGAGGCGAGTTCGTCGTGAAGCTCCCGCGGCAGCGCGTGGACGCGCTTATCGCGGCGGGGGACGGGGAGCGCTTCGCTACCGGTCAGGGCCGCCTGATGAAGGAGTGGGTCGCCATCAACCCGACGGCCAAGGCCGACTGGTTGGCCCTGGCGGGGGAAGCCCTGGAGTTCGTGGCGGCACCACGGTGAGCGGTGCACGGAACAGCATGGAACCGCGGGTAACGGTCCGTAGCCGCAATCCCGTCCGGACAGGGTTGACGCCCCGAGCGTGGGCGGGTGTAACGTAGAAGCACCTCGGACACGTTGATGCTCGGCGCGGCCATCCCATGGTCGCCGATGTGCTGGGCGGAGTGAGTGGCGAACCCGGCTGGGGCCTTGGTGGCCTGGCCAGGTTTTCGTGTACCCGGCCGCCTGATGGGAGGAGGAACGCCGTGTACGTCGTCGCGCAGCACACGGTTCTCGACCAGGAGAAGACGATGGAGGCGGGGCGGCCGCTGTTCACCCCGCCGCCAGGGTTCACGCTCCACCTGTTCATGACGAGTCCGGAGGTCTCCAAGGCCATCTGGCTGTGGGAGGCCGAGTCGGTCGAGGCGGTGCGGGACCTGGTGGACGGGGCCATCGGCCAGTACAGCCGCAACGAATACTTCGCCGTGGACGAGCAGACAGCCGTGGGGCTGCACGCGGCCACGACCGGGGCGGCGGCGGCGCGATAACGCCCGCATGTTGACGGCCTCGGGCAGCACGCTCGGGGTCGTTACTTGCGCGCCGCCAACCCGCCTCAGGGCCTGTCCGCCCTGTCCGGTCTGGCCAACAGCAGGCGACATCCCAAATGGGCAACATTGCCCATGCGAAAGCCGGCCGCGCGGCGCATGCTGGGATCAAGCGGGAACGACGGCGCGAAACTGGGAGAGGAATCGTCATGGCCAGGTACGTCGTGCTCTTTGATTGGACCGATCAGGGCGTGCGCAATGCCCAGGAGAGTGCGAACCGGGTGGCTCAGGCTCGGGACGCCTTCCAGCAGATGGGCGTGACCATTGAGCTGATCTATTGGACGCTGGGCGCCCACGACATTGTGGGAGTGATGACGGCTCCCGACGGGGAGACGCTGGCCGCGGCGCTGCTGCGGTTGGCCAGGCAGGGCAACGTGCGGACGACGACGCTGCGGGCCTTTGACGAGGCCGAGTTCGGGGCGATCGTCGGCCGGCTCGGCTGAGGCCGTGCCTCCGCGACCCGGGCGACGGGCATTCCATCGCCCCGGTTCCTGGTGCATTGCGAGTCCATACCCACCGCCGCAACGCCACGTCGCGGATGGGCATCACGCACCATCCAGTACCTTGGTGACCGCCCACCGTCGGCGAGGGAAGTCAAACCACCAGTTCGCTCTGCTCAGCGTGCTGTAGCCCAGGATCAGGTCCATCGGCGCGTCGATCGTGGCATTGACGGGCGCCAGATCGACCCCGGCCACGGTATGCGGCGGAAACCCCTTGCTCCCAATGGTGGTCGCCGCCATGGCGAACATCGGCGTCTCCCTGGTGGCCCCCGTCGCGTCGGTCCCCCGCGATTGTCCGGCGTGCCGGAACGAGGCCGGATGCTGCGAGATGAAGTTCAGGTCGGCGACCGTGATGCCCGCGCCACTGTCCCAGACCGCTTGGGCCATCACGTCGTCAAACTGGACTTCGACGTAGGGATGACCAACCCGATCGAGGAACAGGGTTTGGGTCGCGGCGACATCCGGTTCCTCGACCGGATCAACCACCACCCGATGCTCGTCAAAGAGAAAGTGGCAGCAGACGTCTTGGAGGAGATCCATCCCGATGAGGTTGCCGAAATCTGAGCCAATAGGTGAGACGCGCGCCACCGGAACGTGCTGCTTGACGATGGGCCCGAGCTCGATACGTGGCACCGTAATCAACGCAGCGTGAACGGGAGCGAAGAGCCCTGACGAACTGCTCGTTCCGACGCTGCCAAACGTGGACGTGTAGGCATCGACCTGAACTGATGTCCTGGCGGCGCCAGTGTCGAGCAGAAACCGGTAGGGACGGTCATCAATGGTTCCATCGACGAACACCTGGGCCGCCTCAGCGTCCTCGGCGTCCGGCATGATGATCAACGCAAACCCAGCCATGTAGTTCCCTTCCAGTGAACGCTGCCCTCCCTGCTTCACGCCTTGCGGACGATGTGCCTGTCACCGCACAACCGGCGTCGGGGGAGGAACGGCTCACCGGGCGAGAGGATCCTCCCGCCCGGTGAGGAAACGTTCGGGCTAGCGGAGGCGCCGCCGGCCCACCACCACGCCGCTGC
>JALYMD010000817.1 GCA_030773875.1 Chloroflexota bacterium
GGTCCATTCTTGCTCGGGCAGCGGATCGCCAAAGTTCACCACGGACGAGATAAGCCGGCCACCGCAGGCCGGGCAGGCCGGCTGTCCTACCACCGGTTTCTGCGTACGATAGCCGGGGCCCCACCGGCGCGTGTCCCACCCTACCCCCTGTCGGGTGTGCAGTTGGTCACAGTTCAGGCAGCGCATGAGTTGTCCGTTGCCGTGCAGCTCCGCCACGTGAGCAGGGTGGATGCCAGACTGGCGATGGAGGTTATCGGTATTCTGAGTGATGAGGAACTGGAGCTTGCCGAGCTGCTGAAGCTCGACGAGGGCCAGGTGGGAGGCGTTGGGCGTCACCTGGTTCGGCGAAACCCGCCACTGCGGGGGTGGCAAGCCGGCGTCACGTCGCGTCCACACCCCGCTTGGACCGCGAAAGTCGGGGATGCCGGAGTCGGTGCTGATGCCGGCGCCCGTGAAGGCGACAATGTGCTTGCTCTGGATGATCCAGCGAGCGATGGTCTCGATCTGCTGGTCGAGGCGCGCTTCCTCGGTCATGATGCTCCTCCTCAAGGGACTCATCGGAGCGAAGTCAGTGTATCGGGCAACCTTGCCCGGGCGCATGCGGCAATCGCTCCAATGTACGCCACCGGGCAGGCAGCTAGGTGCGACGAGCAATTGAGGGTGTAGGACGGCAAGAGTCAGGGCTCAGGCGCACCGCCAGCCAGTTGACCGCCTCCCCGCATATCGGTCCACCAAGAAGGTCAGGATTCCGGTCGCTTGACCTGGCTGTCCGTGCCGGCTCCGCACGTACTCAGCCGGCTGCTTGCGGTCATCGCCCATGACCGGCCTACTCATCCAAGTTGGTGATCACTGCCGAGCAGCAGGAATCAGACAACAATCAAGATATGGGATCCAGCAGGCGGTGGCGTAGCGATTGCCAGGGATGGTGGGCAGCGGGGGGACGCAAGCCTCCTGGGGACCCGGCGGTCGGAGGCGGATAGCCGCTCGTGGAGCAAGCCAAGCCGGCAGTCCGCCGAGTCCGGCACGAGGAAGGTCCGGGGAGGGCGCATGGACAAGCTACGCATCGGGATCGTTGGGGTCGGCTGGCCGGGACAGCGACACATTGAGGGCTATCAGAAACACCCAGACGCGCAGATCGTCGCGCTCTCGGACGTCAACATCGAGGCCGCGGAGCAGGTGAAGGCGCAGTACAACGTGGACGGCGCCAGGATCTCTGGCGATTACCGGGACTTGCTCTCGGACGACGACATCGACGCGGTGAGCATCTGCACCCCGAATTTCCTGCACGCCCCAATGGCCATCGACGCGCTCGACGCCGGCAAGCACGTCCTGCTCGAGAAGCCCCTCGCCCACACCCTCGCGGACGGCGAGCGCCTCGCGGCGAAGGTTGCGGAGCGCCCCAACCAGGCGTTCATGATCGCCTTCAACAACCGCTATCGGCCCGACAGCGCCGTGCTGAAGCAGGAGATCGAGGGGGGCACGCTCGGACGCATCTACTATGCAAAGACCGGTTGGCTGCGCGGCGCCGCCGAGTTCACCCTCCGCGGCTGGTTCACGCAGCGGGAGCGCTCAGGCGGCGGCCCCCTGATCGACCTCGGCGTCCACATGCTAGATCTCACGCTCTGGTTCATGGGCAATCCGCGCCCGGTGAGTGTGAGCGGCTCGGTCTACTCCGAGTTCAACCAGTTCCTGCGCGAGCACACGGGCACGGACGTGGACGTCGAAGACCTGGCGACCGCGTTCATCAAACTCGATAACGGCGCGACGGTGGTGCTAGACGTCTCGTGGCTCTCCCACATCGAGCAGAGCAACCTCGTCTACGCCCAACTTTTCGGCTCCAAGGGCGGTGCGAAGCTCGAGCGCGGCGGGGGCGAGGATCTCAAGATCCTTACGACCGCCGGCAGCGGAGCGGGGCGGACGACGATGGTCAACGCGCCGCAGTTCAACACGTTGTCCGCTCAGAAGCCGAACTTCCAGCTGCACGAGTCGTTCCGGGCAGAGATCGCAGACTTTGTGG
>JALYMD010000818.1 GCA_030773875.1 Chloroflexota bacterium
CGAGGAGGAACAGGACGGTTGCTGTAACAGCGCCGAGCAGCGCCGCCTGACGGGAGCGTTCCCCCCTCGGAACGATCGTGTAGATCAGGTAGAAGGTTGTCAGCAGCAGCAGGCCGCGCACGATCTCCAGCGCCGGTGCTTCCAGCAGGGAGAGCGGGCCGGGCAGCGCATCGAGAGCTGTCCAGACCGGGCTAAGGATTGGGCGAGCCGAGAGGGCGAGCAGGAATAAGCCGCCGAGCCCGAAGAGCAACCCCATCTCCAACAAGGCGCGGCGGATCACGCTGTCCTTCCGCTCATCCACATCCGACATGAGATTGAGCGCCTTGACGAGCGCCCCGAGCACCCGCCGGCCTGTCGCCAACAGCACCACGATCGAGAGGAGGCCAACCCGCCTCCGTTCATCGATGGCGCCGTCCACGATCTGTTCAACCTCGATCTCACCCCGGGGGACGAACTCGCCCAGGAGCTGGGTGATCCGGTCCACCGCCCAAGCGGCATCAACGAAATAGGAGGCGACGGTCACGCCGGCTAGCAGCAGCGGGAAGAGGGAGAGCAGCGTGTAGAAGGCGAGTGAGGCCGCCCATTCCGGGGCGTTGTTGGCCTTGAGGTCTTTGATGGACTGAACCAATAGGGCTCGCCGGCCATACTGGTGGTTCCAACCTGTCAGCCGCTTAGCCCGGCAACCGACTTCCGATCGACCAGCGGCCCGTTTGTGTCCCGTCGCCACCTGGCCCACCAGTCGTCCTCGCCCCTCGCGTTCCCGACCTCAAATGTCACTCGCCTACCACAAGAGCACCCGATTCATGGTCGGATGGGGCAAGCCTCCAAGCTCATACCGAAGGCATGATGCGGCCCATCGTGGCCAGGCGTCCGTCTCTTTGGCTACCATGGCCAAATGCTCTCTGGTCTTTGACGGTGACGCTTTAAGGTCGGGATTGCTGCGCTCACGGGTTAGGTGGTGGAGTTACCTCGGGCGGGAGTTGCTGTTGTCTCTCCCACTGAAGGGGTTAGAGGGGATCGGCTCCTGTGGACGGGATTGGGGAGGTGAGGGTGGCCACTGCGGCAGCGCACCAGGCGGCAACCTCTTCCGTCAGCTCAAGTGGGTCGAGGTCATCGAGGCCGAACCAGCCGACGTCCTCCCGCCGCTCTGCAGGAAAGCCCGTCGCAAAGTAGACGAGGTCGATGTGCTGGTGGTTGGGAGCGATGTCCGCCAGCTGGACCCCGGCCGGCCGGGTCAATTGGCGGGGTTGCCCGGGACGCGAAACGTCAATCGACGACGGCCCGCGGAGCGTCGCTTGCACGCCGGTCTCTTCCCAGACCTCACGGACTGCGGCGTCGTCCGGCAGTTCTCCTGGCTCGATGTGTCCGCCCGGCGGTAGCCACCGCTTCAAACGGCGATGCCGGTGCAGCAAGACCCGGCTGTCGTGAACCACAAAGACCGCCACCGTGAAGTCACGGGTCAATGAGCTTGAGGGATGGGAGATCAACGTCGTCACGGGAGACCGCTCCACCGTCCGGGCACGACGGAGCGCCTCTCCATCCGATCAGGCCTGGAGCCGTTCGGGATCCACGGGCGTCTGCCCCGGCTCGGCACGCACGTTCTTCTCTTGGTCAGGACGATCCTGCCGCTCTCGGCGGGCCAGCCACGACGCGGCGGCCGCTTCCATCCAGGTCCACTCCGTCTCCTTCGCGATGGCCGGTGTCTCATCGAGAAGGACGTCTTCATCAGGAGCCGTGCTACGAGTGCTAGGCCCAAACGCTGACTCGGGCTCCGGCACCGCTGGGCGCAATCGATGGTTGGTTGTAGAGGCCTGGAATCGCCCGCGGACGGCGGAGGATCTTGGAGCATCCCCGTCTGCACCATTCGGCCGGATTCTGGCCCAGGACGGTAATGGCCCCCAGGGGCTGGACGATGCTTCTTCGTCGTCCCCTGATGATGTGTCAGCGGGCGGAGGCGATTCGGTAGCGCCAGCGGTCGGCGGGGATGCAGCGGTCAATTCAGCTGTGCTCTGATCGACCGCTCCGACCCCCTGAGGTGATACATGGCGCGGTCCGGACCAGTTCGCCTTCACCGCGGCGTCTTCGCGTTCGGCCAGCGGCATCGCGGTCCCGCCCGTGGAGCTAACGTCTCCATCCCACGTAGGAGGCATCTCGGTGGTCTGGTTCGCGTCGGTCGTCCTCGGATGCCGAGCGGCGTCCTTTAAGCGCGAACCCGCGTTGACCAGCGCCTCGCGTGCCTGCTGCTCCCACAGGTCGCGTCCCCGGAGGAGAAGACGACGGGACCCGCGGGTGGCGAGGGCCAGGCCGCGCGCTGCGAGATCTTGGGAGCGTGTTGTCAGACCCCGAATCACCGGGCGAGCTTCACCACGCGGGGTGATCGGAATTGGTCGGAACCGCGGCTGGATTGGACGCGGCGTCACCGCAGTTCGCCCCGAGCGGGCACGACGGGCCAACCGGCGAGTCGCAGTGAGCTGCGGCACCGACCGGCCCGTCGTCATCCTCCTCGTCGTGCTTTTCGTGATCTGCTTCGCTCCGACGAGGGTGGCATGAACAACCAGGACGACCGCCCAGACGAGCAACGGACGGTCGACCCAGAGGTCCGTCGGCGACCGAAACAGGTTGATGAGGAGCAGGCCGACGCCAGCGAGCAGGTATGTGCCCATGTGCGCCGCGAGGAGGCCGGTTCCCGTCAGCCATGCCCCTGCGGCTCGCCCGGCTCGTCCAAACTGAACCTCATCACTGCGGGTCGCGTTCATGCCCCACCCTGTACCTTTGCGCCGACCCGTGGCTCGGCGCCAGTGGGGACCCCTACGGTGCGCCGAGGAGTCCGTTGATCCGTTCGAGGTGCTGGCGATCGTTCTGGACCAGTTGGCGGATGCGCTCATTGATGGTACGACCGCCATCGAGCGATTGGTTCCATTCCTCGGCCGGGAGTGTCCTAAGCATTGCCAGCGTCGACTCCCGCGCCGTACCAAACTGGGAGAGGAGGATTGCCGTAGAGTCACCCTCATGCTCGGTGCCGAGGACGGGTGCCTCATCCTCGCCGAACATCTCCGGCATCGGCACCCCCGTGATCCGCTCCTTGAGCGCCTGCGAGAAGCGCAGTTCGCTGTCTTTCAGGCGGGTGATCACGTCGCGAATGGAACCGCCCTGGCCGCTTTGCATGTCAAGACTCTCCTCCTGCAGCGGTCGAACCCTGTTGTTGAGCTCCCGTTAGGTGGCGATCAATCCATCGATTAGATCCCGATCATACACCTTTCACC
>JALYMD010000819.1 GCA_030773875.1 Chloroflexota bacterium
GTCCCATCTCTCCGGGGCTGAGTATCCCGACGCTGCCGATGGCCATGTCCAATCCTCCTCGCCGCTGCCCGGCCCGTGGCCGGTATCCACGGTCGCCGGTCCGATTGCCCTGCTCGGGATCATTCCACACCCTGCGCGGCTGGTCGACCCCTGCCGGCCTCCCTGCCCGCGACCGGCAGTTCGGCGGCCCGAGGGATCAGTTCCTCCCGGAACAGGCGGAAGGTTGCGGCATCGGGGCCCTCCGGGAACAGCGTGGAGGTGGCGATGAGGAGGTGATCCACGCCGGCCGCGGCATACCCCTGTAGCACCACGAGCGCTTGATCCGGAGTGAAACTGCCGTCCTTGGGGGTAGCCTTGATGGGAAGCCAGCCGAGTACGGTCCGCTCGATCTCGTCATACGGCCGGTCAAGGGTGTCGCAATGGGCGCGGAGGACATCCAGCTTGTGGCGCACCTCCTCCAGCGCGGCGGGGGCGGAGAGATCAGGAAGGTGGTTGAAGAGGGTGAAGTTGCAGGCGTCCCCGTAGCGCGCGACCAGGCGCAGCGTCTTGCGCTCGCCCCGCCCCCCAACCACGATCGGCGGGTGGGGCCGTTGGACCGGCAGCGGCTGGCAGAGCGTCTCGGCCAACTGGTAGTGCTTACCAGTGAAGGGTCCGACCTCGCCCGACCACATTTGGTGGGTGATCTGGAGTGTCTCCTCCAGCCGCTCGAAACGCTCCTTGAGTGGGGGGAAGGGGATACCGAGCCCAACGTGCTCGCGGTCGAACCAGGCCGCCCCGATGCCCAACGAGGCCCGGCCGCCCGAAAGGGTGTCGAGGGTGGTGACGCTCTTCATCAGCACGACGGGGTGGCGGTAGGTCACTCCGGTCACCATCGTTCCCAGGCGCATTCGCCGGGTCACGGCGGCGACAAAGGCGAACGCGGCGTAGGCTTCCAGCATCGGCTCCTCGACGGCGCCGTGGCGGGGAAGCTGGAAGAAGTGATCCATCACCCAGAAGGAGGCGAAGCCGGCCGCCTCTGCCTCCTGCGCCATGCTGGCGAGCGCCGGTCCGATACCCGTCTCTGTCCCCGGCCAGTTGAACCGGTTGCAATAGAGCCCGAGCTGCATCCCCATTCCCTCCCCCTGAACGCGCCTGCGCCTGCCCGAAGCCCGTCGCCGCACGACCACCGATTTCGGGGTGTTTCGGTGCCGGTCACCCGCTTGGGTTCGACCCAGGTCGCGCCGCGACCACGGCTTCAGTCCCATCCTCACCGAAACGCCAGACCGGCGCCACCCGGTGCGCCAAGATCCGGCCAACGAGCGACGCGCCCGGTTCGCCGCCCTCTCTGACCCGTGAGCTAACCGGAGAGCCCTGGACAGGTCTTCCGCCCAACGCGATGATGCCGCCCGGTGGCCTCCGTGGTGACCGGCGTGGAACGGCCGCAAGGAGCAGCGATGACGCGTTGGGTGGTCGTGGCGCTGGCGCTGGTGATTCCGATGGGCGTCATCGGGGCGGGCTCGGCAGGTGCGTCGGTCACGGCCAATGCCCAAGGCGGGGTACGCTCCGGCGGGATCGGGCTGAGCCGGGAAGATTGGGAGCAACGCCACGGCGTGGGCGAGGTCGGGCAGACCCTGGTGACCTACGAGGGCGGCACCTACGCCGTTGGATTCTCCGATGATGTCGTGACGTTTATCGAGCAGGGTTGGGAGGACCAGGGGGGCATCACGCCGGAGGAAGCGACGGAGATCGTCGAGGACCTGCTACCGAGGGACGCGCGGCTGCGGGAGCGGTACTACGCTCCGGCGACCGCCGCCGGCCCGACGAGCCTCCTGATGGAGCGGTACGACAGCCGGGGGCTGGAGGACCTGCTGGAGGAAGGGGACGGCGACGGGACCCGGAGCATCCTCGTGCTGTACCAGGAGACGCCAGCGGAGGACCGGTTCGAGCCGAACGTGGCGCGGGTGGACATCATGGTCGGGGAGGTGCCGTAGCGGGGTTGGAGCCCGATCCCCACGCTCTGGGAGCGTATTGCGCAGCCGGTCCCAGGGGCAAACCGGCGGCTCGGGCACGGCGTCCGTTCATCCGAAG
>JALYMD010000820.1 GCA_030773875.1 Chloroflexota bacterium
CCCCCAACGTCTCTCCCCCGTCCTCTAACGCCCCACTACTGGCGTCTGCCGTCTGGCGTCTGGCACTGAAATCTGGCGTCTGGCCCTGGCGTCTGGCGACTATCACTACGGCCAGCTCGTCTCCGTCATCGGCGTCACGATCACCTCCTGCAGCGCCGATCCCGCCGGCATCCGCACCGCAAAGAGGATCGTCTCCGCCACGTTGGCCGGATCCTGCAGGTTCGCCTCGTCCGGCATCGGGATCCCCTGCTCCACGAACCGGTCGAAGAAGTGGGTTCGCATCCCGCCGGGGATGATCGTCGTCACCCGGATGTTGTCGCTCCGCCCTTCCACCCCGAGCCCCCGGCCAAACCCCACCAGACCCCACTTCGAGGCGTGGTAGGCCGACGCGTTGCCCCAGGCGCGGACCGCCGCGGTCGAGGCGATGTTCACGATGTCCCCCGACCCTTGCCGTCGCATCGTCGGTAGCGCCGCCTTCGCCAGCAGGAACGGCCCCCGCAGATTGACCCCGATCACCTGGTCCCACTGCTCGACCGTCATCTCGTCAACCGAGACCGTGTAGTCGCAAGCCGCGTTGTTGACCACGACATCCAACCGGCCGAACCGATCCACCACCCCCGCCACGGAGGAGAAGACGGCGTCCGCGTCGCTCACGTCGAAGGGCACCCCTATCCCCTCGCCCCCCGAGGCCGCCAGATCCCGGCTCACCCGCTCGGCGTTGTCGCCGTTCAAATCCAGGCAGGCCACCGCGCACCCCGCTCGGGCGAAGGCTCGGGCGGTCGCCTCCCCGAGACCGCTCCCGGCCCCGGTCACCAGGGCAACCTTGCCCCGCAGCGAGTCATCGGACATCCGTCGGTCCTCCTTATCGTCTAACCCAAAATCTTCACCAAGGCGGCTTTCGCCAGCCGGCTTTAGCCGGCTTCTTGGGTTGAGTGCGGCGGTTTAGCCCCGCATTGGGGCGCGATCCCTAGCGCCTCCAATCATCTCCTTGCTGCATGAAGAGCCTCCGGCCAACACCGGCACGCTGTTCTGAGCACTCTCGGAATCCTCGGCAGCCAGTTCAGGTAGCAGCGGCTCGACCTCTCCAACAGGGTGAACATCGAACTCCCGCACCAGATCGGCGAACAGCTCCGTCGCGTTCCGCTGCCGGTCCTCCACGTTTGTCGGCAACCCAAGGTGATACGTCCCGCTCGGCAGGACGCCACAGCCGCCGTACTTACGGAGGAGGAGGAACTGCACCACCACCTCCTCCCCCGCGTGCCCCGGCGGCAGGCGGTCCCACCAGGAGAACCCCCCGACATCGAGCAGCTTCGCCCGGTCGTAGAGCACGTTGGCCCCACCCACCCAGGCCACCTTGTAGCGAACCGTCCGGCCGTCCGCCGCCAGCTTCTCTTCTAGATGAAGGGGATTGGCGGCGTTGTTGACCTTGTGCCGGTCCCAGGGAATCGTCTCCGAGGTGAACGGCTCCGGTCGCACCGGCCCCTCCCAGAGCTCGATCCCCTGCTGGTGCGGGCGCACGTCGTCCAGGTACTCCAGCCCGGTGGCGGCGCACCCGACGAAGCCGCACCGCTCCGTCCGTAGCACCCCCAGCATCCGATGGAGCACCTCCCGGTCAAGTAGCACGTCGTCGTCCAGGTAGTGGACGTAAGGCGCCCGGCTCCGCTCCAGCAGGAACTGCCGCTGCTGGGCCATCCCCCGCCGCGGCAGGTTCCGATGCAGCTCGACCCGGTGCCCCCGTCGCCGCAACGCTCGCGCCAGGGTCTGGATCTCGATGCTCTCCAGGTACGCGTCGTCCTCCTCAGTCTGATCCGCCACGGTCACGTCGAAGTCGGTGAAGGTCTGCCCGAGCAGGCTCGTCAGGACCACGGCCAGCCCGGTCTTCCGCCGGCACGTTGGAATCAGCACGTCGATCGTCGCCATGGGCCCCGCCTCTCGCCCTCGGTCGCCCCGGTTGACTGCCCGGGTTCCGAACCCGGTCACCGCGCCTTCACCAGTGCGCGTGCGTCCGATGGCGCCGCTGCCCGCTTCGCAACACCCCGAGAGGCTTCTGCCCACAACTCCTCGTAGAGCGCGGCGGTCCGCTCCGCCACCGTCGGCCAGGTGAAGAAGCGCTCGACGCGCTCCCGGGCTGCCCTTCCCATCCGGTCGCGCAACCCCGGGCGATCCAGCAACTCCCGCAGGCGGGCCGCCAGCGCCTCCGGATCCCGCGGCGGAACCAGAAACCCCGTCACACCCTCCGCGATGGTGAAGGTGATCCCGCCCACCGCCGAGCCCACCACTGGGCGTCCGCAGGCCATCCCCTCCAGCGGCGTCAACCCGAACGGCTCGTACCAGGGCGTCGTCACCACCACGTCGGACGCCCCGTAGTACCGATGCAGGACATCTTGCTGGCAGTTCCCCGTGAAGCACACCAGGTCGGCCACACCCAGGTCCGCCGCCATCCCCTGCAACACGCCGATCTCCGGTGTCGCGGTCGGGTCCGGCGCGCCTGTCTCCCCGCCAACGAGGAGCAGCTTCGGCGCCGGCCTCCCAGCGGCCTCCCGATCGCGCACCAGCGAGGCGAACGCCCGCACCACGTTGCGGACATCCTTCCGGGGCAGCATCCGCCCGACGTAGCCGACGACCTCGTCCTCCGGCCCGATCCCCAGCTCCGGCTCGATCTGCCGCCGCGCCTCCGCTCGGGACAGCGGCCGGAAGGTCTCCGTGTTGACCGCTGAGGGGATGACCTCCACCTTGTCCGGCGGCGCCCCGTAGTCGTCCACCAGTTCGTCCCGCTCGCTCGGGCACTGCGCGATCACCCTGTCCGCCGCCCGCACGACCTCGATCTCGACCCCGATCCGTTCCTCGGGGCTGGTGTCGGCCGCCCCTTGGTGACGCTGCTTCGTCTTCCCCATCGCGTGGAAGATCTGGACGACCGGCACCCCCAGCTGCTGCCCCAGATCCGCCGCCGCCCACCCCGACATCCAGAAG
>JALYMD010000821.1 GCA_030773875.1 Chloroflexota bacterium
TCATTCCATACGACGCCAGGTTCCGCTCCTTCGACTCGAAACCGTCGCGGCTGTCGTGGCCGAAGCGAGACGCCAGCAATGCGACCGCGGCGAGGAGCGCGATCGCTATCAGCATTTCCATGGGTTCCTCCATGACGCGGGGGCGGTACGGCGAACGAGGTGAGACCTCCTTCAACACCTCTCATGGGTCACATCGGTTACGCGGCGGCTCTCCCGAGAAGCACGTCGATCACACGCCAGTGTGGAAACCGAGGCCGCAGGGCGAGAACGGATCGTGCGGCAACGTCTGAACTTGGGGGGACTGCCGAGCATACGGGTTGCGACAACTGGTATGCCGAGCGCAGCGCCCTGTCGCTGCGCTCCCGTGCCGCCCGCCGGGCATACTCGTCTTGCTTGTAGCTGGCCTCAACGACCGCGGAAAATCCGTCGACCATGTTCTCTGCCCCTTTCCGGCGTTGGTGGGCCTCAAGTCGGTGTTTGCTCTGCATCTCGACCCACCATGCTGAGTAGCACCATCATGATCCGGTACGCGGTGGTGCGCATCGGTCGAAAGTCGTATTTGCGCCGGGTCGTGGGCGACAGGTCTATGCCTTAAGACGTAGTCGAAGTCATCCGGGACGATCCACTGCCCTGGACGGGCGGAGGCCATCAGTCATGAGACCGTGGCGGTGGACATAGGCCGCGGTTGCGGCACGTGAGGGCAAACCGAGCTTGGCGAGAATGCTGGCAACATGCATCTTCACCGTGCCAACACCGATGGAGAGGGTGTCCGCAATCACCCGGTTCGAGTGCCCTGCCGCGATCAGCTGCAGCACCTCCAACTCGCGCGGCGTAAGTCCTAACTCGCGGCCGCGGCTAACTGGTGAGAGCGGGCCACTGCCTGGAACAACAGGAGGTAGCGCTTCCTCAAGCGCCTCAGTTATCGCCGCTTCCGGCTGCGCGCGTCCTGCCTCGAGAGCAGCGGCGAATGCCACCTCTCCGAGGATTCCGCGCGCTTCGCCTGCCGCCCAGTTGTAATCCTTCCGCTCATCAGGACCGAGCGGCGCGGCCGGTGGCTCCTTTAGGGCGGCTGCCGCGCCAAGCAGCCGAGCTGCCTTCGCTGGCTCGGTCGTCACCGCCACGGCTGCTAACCCGATGAGATTCCATGCCACATTCTCCCAGTCACCCTGTGAGTGATGAAGGGCAAGGCTGTCTCGATACTTGGCCGACGCAGCCTGCTCGTTGCCAAGACGGCGATCCAGGTCGCCAAGGTGGCCGGGAACGCACCCTGCCAAGCCCCAAACGTGACCGAGTGCGCTCCACTCAGCCAGGGCTTCTGTAAAAAGCGCCTTCGTCTGTTGATACTCGCCGCGACGATACGCAACCAGAGCGAGGCCATGCCGCGCAAGAGCAGCTCCTGTGCGGTTCTCTGGTCCTTCGAAGAGGTCGAGCGCCTCTGCATACGCCACCTCGGCTCGGGCAACATTGCCCTCATCCCACCTGAGCCGGCCAAGGGCCAGGAGAGAGCGCCCCGCCCCCTCCACATCATGATTCACGCGAAGGCCGTCCAGTGCCCGCTGCAGCAGCGGCCTCGCTCGGTCATAGTCACCCTGAGCCCAAGCTAGGACGCCAGCTCCAAGCACCACCTGAGCAGGGACGGTGGCAGCCCCGGCTCCCGCCATGACGCTCTCTAACCATCCGCGCCCCTCAGAGAGGCGAGCGCGGATCCGCCAGAATGGCCAAAGCGCCCCTGCCAGCCGCAGGGCCGCCTCCGCTGCATCCGGCTCCAGCTCTGCCATCTCGGTCAGCCAGGAGAGCGCCGCGCGGATATTCCCGTACTCGGCCTGGAGCTGGTCTAACCAGGGAGCCTGAAGCGGGCTGGCCTGGTCCGGACTCCAAAGTGATGGCGCGAGATTTTCGACGAGGGAAAGACACCATACAGCGTGGCGGCGGCGCATCAGGTCGACCTCGCCCGCCTCGTCCAGTCGATCCAGTGCGAACTCCCGTTCCGTCTCCAGCATCGTGAAGCGGGCCTCCCCATCGGCCCAAGTCTCACCCCTCAGCAAACTCTGATCGAGCAGCGACGACACCCCTTCAAGAACGGATGTTTCAACGGAAGTACCCCCAAGGGTATTCGGCATCTCTTGGCTGTCGTGCATCAGCCATTCGGCCGCCTCCAGAGTGAAGCCGTCGATGAAGACCGCAAGCCGGCGGAACAAGCGTTGCTCGTCAGCGGTGAGCAGGTCGACGCTCCAGGCGATGGCGTTGCGGAGGGTTTGCTGACGGGCCGGCACGTCACGAGGACCGCTAGTGAGCAGCGGGAGACGACGCTCGAGGCGAGCCAAGATTGCAGGAGGATGAAGCAAGCGCACCCGAGCCGCCGCCAACTCGATTGCAAGGGGTAGCCCATCGAGCCGGCGACAAATCTCTACCACTGCACCACTGTTCTCCTCCGTTAGCGCGAACTCGGGACGGATCGCTCGGGCCCTCTCGACAAAGAGCTGCACAGCATCAAACTGAGCGACCGGAGCGGTAGATGGTCGTTCTCTATTCCCAGGTAGAGAAAGCGGTGGAACGGAGACGACCCGCTCTCCGGATATGCGCAACGCCGCCCGGCTCGTGACGAGGATCTTGAGGTGGCGGCAGGCATCGAGCAGGTCGGCGACCAACCCTGCCGCGTCCAGCACCTGCTCGAAGTTGTC
>JALYMD010000822.1 GCA_030773875.1 Chloroflexota bacterium
GATCGACTCCCTCGCCGCCGCCGTTGCCGAGATCGCCTTCGAGGCGCGGTAGGGGCGGGGGCCAAGTGCGCGAGTGCCGTGACTGGGGAAGGAGCGAAAGCAGGTCGCGATGGAGACGACGGACAACAGTTGCCCACTCTGGCCCGCCGGCCACCGAGCCGCGCTCTGCCTGACATTCGATGTCGATGGACCATACGGCGAGGCCAACAGCCGCGGCCAGGACGAGACCTACTGGGTCTCCCAGACAGCCTACGACGCCACGGGCACCGAGCGCCTCCTGGATCTCCTTGCCGACACCGGCGTGCAAGCGACCTTCTGCTGGGTTGGTCGGGTCGCTGAGGAACGCCCGGATCTCGTAGGGAGGGCCGTGGCCGAAGGCCACGAGATCGCGCTCCATACCTGGGACCACCGCCCCTACAACCGTCTCCCCGACGATGAGCAGCGGGTCGATATGCGTCGCACCTTCGACACGCTAACCACCATCGCTGGTACTCCGCCGGTCGGACACAAGACGGCGGGATGGCGCTACAACGCCGCCACCCACGAGATTGCCCAGGAGATGGGCCTGAGTTGGGTCATGGACGAGCCGGGTGGCGACCTGCCCTATGTGATTCGGCCAGAGACGACGGGACCACCGTTGGTTCAGCTCCCACCCTCGCGCTTCTTCGACGACTACACCTACTTTATGGATCAGATGCTGACGCCACAGCAGACGTTTGAGTGCTGGAGGGAGGACTTGGACGTCTTGCGGGCAGAGGGCAAGCTGATGTGCCTCACCTTGCACCCGTTCGTTTCCGGTCGTCCTGGTCCCTCCCGGGCGGTCGCCCGCCTGATCGACCATGCCATCGACGCAGGCGATATCTGGATCGCCCGTGCCGACCACCTCGCTCGCTGGTGGCTGGAGCAGGGATCATAGTCCGTCTGCCGATCCCCCCATCCCCGTTTCTGGCTTCAATACAGGGGATCAGGGATCGTGGGTCATCGTGTGATCACGCTCATTCGGTCCGGCCCGCCTGCCCGTCAGGTGGGCACGCTTCACTGCCGCGAGAGGAACATTGAGGAGATCGAATGCCTGCCGACCTGATCTTTGTGAACGGTCCCATCATCACTGTGGACGATGCCCGGCCCGAGGCGGAAGCCGTCGCGGTTCTCGGTAACCGGATCGTTCAGGTGGGCAGCGATGCCGATGTGCGGTTGGAGGCCGGCCGGGCAACCCGCATCGTGGACCTCGGCGGCCGTCCCCTCCTGCCCGGCATCAACGATAACCACACCCACCCGATGGCCTTTGGCGAATCGCTCTCGAGTATCGATGCTACTCCCGGTGCTGCCCCGACACTCGCCGTGCTTCAGGACGCGTTTCGACGGGCCGCCGCGAAACCCATCGGCTCCGGCGCGATCGGGGTCGCTGGCGACGGCTGGCTGCAGGGACGGGGCTACGACGACACGCGGCTCGACGTTCACCGCCACCCGACCCGCTACGACCTCGACGAAGCCACTGGAAACCGGCCGGCCGTTCTGGTCCGAACCTGTGGGCACCTGGCGGTCGCAAACTCCGTGGCTCTCGCTCGGGCGGGTGTCACCCGCGCCACGTCGGACCCAGTGGGCGGCCAAGTGGACCGGGACGAGAGCGGCGAACCGACGGGGCTCCTCCGGGAGACGGCGATGGGCCTCGTCCGCTCCCTCGTGCCGAAGCCGACGCGAGCCCAGATCAAGACCCACCTCCGGGCCGCAGGCGCCCGGTTCTTGAGCTACGGCATTACGAGCGTCGGTGAAGCCGCGATCCGCACCTCGGAGGAGCTGGCTGCCTACCAGGAGCTGGCCCGCGACGGGGAGCTGCCAATGCGAGTCTTCACGATGATGCTGATTGATGACACACTGGAGCCCCTTGCGAAGTTGGGTCTCCAGACCGGTTTCGGCAGCGACTGGCTGCGGCTGGGCCCCGCCAAGCTGTTTCAGGACGGGTCAGGCGGCGGTCGCACCGCCGCGATGTCGGTTGACTACCGCAACGATCCGGGCAACCGCGGCATCACCATCTACGACCAGGAAGGACTGAACGAGCGGTTCGCTCGGGCACACCGGGCCGGCTTTCAACTCTCCGCCCACGCCATCGGCGACCGTGCGATCACGATGATTCTGGATGCGTACGAGCGCGCGTTCGGCGCCGACCCGGCACCCGCACGGTACCGGGCACGCATCGAGCACGCCGGCATGTGCACGTCGACGATCCTGGATCGGATGGAACGGCTCGGCATCGTCGCGGTCCCGCAGCCGGCCTTCGTCCACTACCTTGGTGACTCCTACCTGGAGAACTTCACGACGGAGCAACTTGCCCTTTCGTACCCCGCCCGGGCGTGGCTGGACCGTGGCATCGTTGCCGCCGGCAGCTCCGACGTGCCCGTGGTCCCTTGTGATCCTTTTGTCAACCTCCGCGCCGCCGTCACGCGCTGCACCCAGGACGGGAACCTCATGGGGCCGGACCAGAAGGTGACGGTGGAGGAAGCGATCCGGATGTTCACGCGCAATGGGGCCTACGGCTCCTTCGAGGAGCAAACCAAGGGCTCTATTGCACCCGGGATGCTCGCTGATTTCGTGGTCCTCGACCGCGATCCCCGCCGCATTCCGCCCGAAGAGCTTCACACCCTGCACGCGGAGATGACGGTGATCGACGGCAAGATCGTGCACGAGGCGTGAGGCGAGTCGGAACGCCCCTGCTCGCCACCACGCATCTGCTCCACGCTCGCCGCAAGGGTCCAGACGGAATTTGATCATAGACACGGCGGGGCTCCTCGCCATCACGAGGCGCGAGAGTACCCCTCGTCCACCAGAAGGAGGATCAGATGGAACTGACATACCTTGGCCACTCGGCTTTCTTGCTTGCAGCCGACGGCAAGACCGTCGCGATTGATCCGTTCCTGACAGGCAATTCGACTGCGGCCCGGTCGGCCGACGCGATCAACCCGGAAACGATCCTCCTCACCCACGCTCACAACGATCACGTGGGAGACACGGTCTCGATCGCTAAGCGGACCGGGGCGAAGGTGATCGCCACTTACGAGTTGGGCACCTGGCTCAGCCAGCAGGGGGTGGAGAACGCCACGCCCGCCAACCATGGTGGCACGGTGGCCTTTGACGGTGGGACCGTGAAGCTGGTTCCGGCCTGGCACACCTCTTCCTACTCCTCCGGGGAGAACTTCGTCGCGCCCGGGGTTCCCGCGGGGCTCGTCGTCCGCTTCGGCGGGAAGACCGTCTACTTCGCCGGTGACACCTGTCTCTTCGGGGATATGACGCTCGTGGGCGAGGAGGGGTTGGATGTCGCAGTCCTGCCCATCGGCGATCACTTCACTATGGGTCCTGCCGACGCCGTCAAGGCGGTCCGCCTTCTGAAGGCGCCCACGGTCGTGCCCTGCCACTACAACACCTTCCCCCCGATCCGGCAGGATCCCGATGCGTTCAAACGGATGGTGGAAGAGCAAACCGACGCCACGTGCCAAGTCCCCGCCCCTGGAGACTCGCTCACGCTCTGACATGCTGGCCCCGCCAGCCGCCACGACGACGGTGGCTCTCGGGTGAGGGAGGCTCCCCAACAGCCTGTTAGGCTAGGAGAGGGCGATCAGGCAGGAGCGACAGGAACCGGCTTATGGATGCCTACAACGAAGAACTCAAGCGCACCGCCTACCAAAAAAAGGCGGTCAGCCGCCTGCCGGCCGCAGAGGTGCTCGATCGTGCCATCGCCTTCTTCACGGCCCGCGGCTATCGGGTCGGCCGAACGGGACGCCCGAATCAGGTGTTCGTCATGGGGAAGGCCGAAGGCCGGCTCCCGCGTGTCACCGGCGAAGTCTCGGCCCGGGCCGACGTTGGCAAGCCAGGCACCACGCTGGTCACCATGGACGCGGTCGGGGAACAACTTGGTCCGGCCATGGCCGACTTCCACCGATCGCTTCGACCCCGCCGCGCCCCTGCACCGGCCACTGTTGATCGGGAGGAGCGGGCTTGATCGCCACCCTACCTGGTCACAGCAGCCCGGGGGATCTCTACTCCTGAAGGACGCCTTCGCGGACCATCAAGCCGCGAATCTCCCGGTTCGCCTGGCTCAGTGCCTCCTCGCCGCTGACCCTCGCGCTGATCGCCTGTGCCACCCACCGTCCAAGGATGTCCTCGACGGCCGGGTAGTGGAGCGTGCGCGGGCGCGGCGCCGCGTTCATCGCTGCTTCCACAAGCCC
>JALYMD010000823.1 GCA_030773875.1 Chloroflexota bacterium
ATGCCGCGGGTCGGCTCGTCCAGGATCAGCACCTTCGGGTCGGTCGCCAGCCACTTGGCCAGCACCACCTTTTGTTGGTTGCCGCCGGAGAGGGATGTCGCCGGCGCGCCGAGCCCGGCCGCCTTCACCTGGAGCCGTTTGGCGAATTCGGCCGCGATTTCCCGCTCCCGCCGCCGGTCCAGCAGCCCGAGCCGGCTGACCCGGGCCAGGATCGGCAGCGTCACGTTGGCGGAGATCGGAAAGTCCAGCACCAGCCCCTGGCCATGGCGGTCCTCCGGCACGTACCCGATCCCGCAGCGCAGCGCCGTCAGGGGCGAGTCGATGAGCGCCGCGCGGCCATCGAGCCGGATCTCGCCCGCGTCCGCCCGGTCCGCGCCGAAGAGGACCCGGGCGACCTCCGTCCGGCCGGCGCCGACCAGCCCGTAGAACCCCAAGATCTCGCCCCGCCGCAGCCGGAACCCGACGTCCCGAAAGACCCCGGTCCGGGTCAGCCCGCGCACCTCCAGCACCACGCCGCCGATCTCGGCCTCCTCCTTCGGGAAGAGCGCCTCCAGCTTGCGGCCGACCATGTGCCGGATCGTTGCCTCGGTCGTCAGCTCGGCCGCCGGCGCGGTGATCACGTGGGTGCCGTCCCGGAAGACCGTGATCCGGTCGGAGAGGGCGAAGATCTCCTCCATCCGGTGACTAACGAACAGGATCGCCACCCCCTGCGCCCGGAGCTGCCGCACGATGGCGAAGAGCCGGTCCACCTCCCGGGCCGAGAGGGAGGCCGTCGGCTCGTCCATCACCAGGACGCGGGCATTCAACGAGAGGGCCTTGGCGATCTCGACGAGTTGCTGGTCGGCCACTGAGAGCGCCTTGACCGGGGTCCTCACCCCGATCCGCACCCCGAGCGTCCCCAGCAGGCGCTCCACTTCGCGGTACATCGCCCGCCAGTCGACGCGGCCCGCGCGATCCCGCGGCTGGCGCCCCATGAAGACGTTCTCGGCGACGTCCAGGTCCGGGAAGAGGGTCGGGTGCTGGTGGATGACGGCGACGCCCTGGTTGCGCGCATCGAGCGGGCCGTGAAAGACCGTCTCCTCCCCACCGACGCGAAGCACGCCGCTATCGGGCCGATGGACTCCAGCCAGCATCTTGACCAGCGTCGACTTCCCGGCCCCGTTCTCCCCGACCAGGGCGTGGACCTCGCCCGGGTAGAGCGCCAGATCCACCCCGCGCAGCGCCTGGACCGCGCCGAACCCCTTGGTCACCCCCACCAACTCGACGACCGGTGTGGTGATCGACAGTTCAAGCGTCTGGAGCGCCGGCTCAGTAGAACCGTGCTCGCCCGTGGCCGGTGGGGTCAGCCGGTCCATCCAGGTCCTCACCTCCGGCTCAACCGCCCGTCCGCCCATTGTGCGGAACGCCGACATCGGCCGCCACGTCCACCATCAACCGCGAGAGTGCGCGGAGAATAGCGGGCGTTTTGTCCTAGCGCAAGATGCCGCGGGCGAAATCGTTCTATAGGTGTAAATCCTCTATGCCCTGCCCCTTTCGGCATGGGATGATGATTCTGCGATCAAGTGTGGACTCATCGTGCGCGTGGCCGGCGCCGCTGGTGCCGGGAGGGACTGCCGTGGACGGCCAACGATTCGACGAAATCACCAAGGCCCTTGCGATAGGCACCTCCCGCCGCCGCGTGATGCGCGGGCTTGGAGCAGCGGCTGTCGCGACCCTTTTGGGGCGGGCGGGAGTTGCAAGGGCTCAGTCAGCACAGACCACGTCGGAAAAGGAAGCGGAGAAGGCCTCCAAGCACCTGGCTAAGTGTCAAGAGAAACTGGACAAGTGTGGCTCGAAAGAGACCTATCTGAAGTGCGCCGAGTGTACGGCGAAGGTTGAAGCGGAGTGCTCCGGTGTGCTCGGCACCAATCTGGCCGCCGGTACCTGCCTTTGCACCAGCCATGCCTATTGCACTGACAACAACGGGTGCACCCTCGATGCGTGCGGTCCGGAAACTGGCCAGTACTACCATCTGCCCATAACCGACTCGTGCGTAGAGTGCGAGGACGATGAGCAGTGCCCGGACGGCGGCACCTGTTGTGAAGGTCGGTGCTGTGCCGCCGGTGCGATATGCCAGCCGGGTCCGGGTGATGTCGGCATCTGCTGCATCACATGTGAACCCGGTGGAGCAAGTTGCTGCGACTCGATCTCTGTGAGCGAGCCGGACTGTTTTGGACCAGGCTGCACTGTCGGCTACGTCATTGACGACGCGACCTGCTTCCTTGGTGAGGGACCGTGCGCTGACTGCCCGGCGATTTGCTCTTCTGTGGGGCACTGCGGTTACGAAGTAGCCACGTCCGGAACAACCGACCCAACCTGTCCTTGCGTCCCGTCCTGCTCAGCGCCAGTCGGTGTCATTTATTGACCTTGCATGTAGGGCTGACGAATTTAGGCTGATCGACGACGGCCTGTTTCTTGGCTTCGGCAATGGCGCTGGCGATTGGCAGGGCACGTCCTGCCCCCCATGCCGCCTCCCATACTTCCGGACTAAGGGTTGCTCGTGCCGCAGCCACGGCACGGGCCAACGCTACACGGTAGATATCGGCAAGGGGTGTACCCGCTATCTCTCGAATGGCCTCAGCAGCCCCGTACAGCCGAGGTGCTCTTATTGGATCTCCCTCGGCGATTGCAACCCCGGCCAGTGCCTCTAAGCACGCAATTACTCCCCTTGTGTCGCCAGTTTCTTCATGCAAGAGCAGTGCTTCGTCCAGAAATTCGCGGGACCTCGCCGCGTTGTCATTGACGAGGGCCACGCGGCCGAGTCCGGCAAGGGCGAAGGCCCTGCGCGGCTTGTCGCCCAGGCGTTGGAAGTGGACGAGCGCCTCATGGTAGAGGTAGGTAGCGCGCCCCAAGTTGCCTTGGTACTCCTTACACTCCCCTAAGTTGACAAGTGCACTGGCAATTAGTTGCTGATCCCCTAGTCCTTTGCTCAGATCCAAACTTCGCTCGTAAAGCTCAACAGCCCGGTCGAACTCACCGCGGAGGAAGGCGAGCATGCCTAGGTTGAGCAGTTGGATGCTCACTCCCCGCATGTCGCCAAGTTCGTGGATGAGCACGAGTCCCTCTTGATATCGACTTTCTGCTTGCTCGTACTCTCCCAAGTCAGTCGCGACCAGACCCAGTTGCACCAGTGATCGGATCTTTCCATCGGTGTCCTCTAGTTGCCGGTGGATCGCAAGTGCGTCTTCGATCAATCGAGTAGCTCGCCCGTAATTACTCTGCTCCCAGGCCAGCGCTCCGGCGGCATCAAGGGCCTTAGCACGCACCGCCGGCGTCACGTCACGGGGTGAGGCAAGGAGCCGCTCAAGCGATCCGCGCCCCTCGCTAAGGTATCCACGCACCCACCAAAACCGGCGCAGCGCGCCAGCTAGCCTCAATCCTGTCTCGGTCTCTCCTGCCTCATCAGACCAGCCAAGCGCCGCCCGCAAGTTGTCGTGGTTGGCTTCTAAGCGCTCCAGCCACGTTGCCTGCTCCGGGCCGGTTAGTTCCGGCTCCGCTTGCTCGGCCAGGGTTAGGTAGTGCGCCGCGTGACGCGCTCGCACTTCCTCCGCCTCGTCCGCTTCCCAGAGGCGCTCCAGGCCATACTCGCGGATCGTCTCCAGCATTCCGAAGCGTGGCTGGCCGTCCGCCTCCTCCGTCTGCTGCAGCAGGCTCTTGTCGACCAGGGACTCAAGCCCATCAAGCGCATTCAACTCCCCGTCCGGGTCCGCCACCGCCTCCGCCGCCTCAAATGTGCAGCCACCGGCGAAGACGGCCAGGCGGCGGAAGAGGGTTCGCTCCTCGGGGGCAAGCAGGTCGTGGCTCCAGGCGATGAGGTCCCGGAGCGTCTGCTGCCGCTCAGGGTGGTCCCGCGCCCCTCCCGTCAGCACCGTCAGGCGCTTCTCGAGTCGCGTTAGCAGAGCCGCCGGTTGGAGCAGCTTGGTTCGGGCCGCCGCCAGTTCCAGTGCGAGCGGCAGCCCGTCGAGGCGGACGCAGATTCCGGCCACCGCGCCGGCGTTGGCCGGGGTCAGGGCGAAGCTCGCCTTGGCGGTCTGGGCCCGCTCCACAAACAGGCGCACCGCCGCCACCTCGGCCAGTTCCGCCAGGGGCGGCAGCCGCCGCGGATCGGGCAGCGCCAACGGCTCCACCGGGTAGGTCCGCTCGCCTCGCAGCCCAAGGCGAGCTCGGCTGGTGACCAGGACCACCAAACCAGGGCAGGCGGCCAGCAGGCTCGCCACCATTGACGCGGCTCCGAGCACCTGCTCGAAGTTGTCCAGCAACAGCAGGACCCGCTCGTCGCGCAGCGCCTCTTGCAGGGTCTCGGTGATTGGGCGGGCGCCTTCCTCCCGCACGCCTGCCGCGCGTGCCACCGCCGAGGCGACCAAACTCGCCTCCCGCACCGGTGCGAGGTCGACGAACCAGACACCATCGGGGAATGCTTCTAAGACCTCCGCCGCGACCTGCAGCGAGAGACGAGTCTTGCCGATCCCGCCCGGACCAAGCAGGGTCACCGATCTCGTGCCGGGTTCGGCCAGCAGCGCGCGGATCGCCGCCACGTCTGACTCCCGGCCCACCAGGGGTGTCGGTTGGACCGGCAGGTTGTTGGGTCGGGCGTCGAGGGTCTTGAGGGGCGGGAAGTCCGCGGGCAGGTCCGGGGCGAGCGCCTGGAAGATGTGCTCGGGGCGGGTGAGGTCCTTGAGACGGTGGCCACCCAGGTCACGCAAATCCACCCCATCGACGAGAGTGGAACGGATCCCGTCGGCGGCGACGCGGGTGAGCAGGACCTGACCGCCGTGACCGGCCGCCAGCAATCGGGCAACGCGGTTGAGGGGAGGACCGAAGTAGTCTCCCTCCCGTTGCTCCGCCTCCCCGGCGTGGAGCGCCATCCGGACGCGCAGTTGGCCGACCTCACCCCACTCCTGAGCTGCCAGGGCACGCTGGGCGGCGAGGACGGCGGCAAGCGCCTGGGCAGGATTGGGGGAAGGCGGCGCAGACGGCGTCGCCGACCGTCTTGAAGACGTGGCCGCCGTGGGCCTCGACCGCCCCCCGCAGCAATGCGTCGTGGCGGGCGATCGCCGCCCCCATCGCCTCAGGATGATGTTCCCACCGCTTGGTGCTGCCTTCCACGTCCGTGAAGAGGAAAGTCACGGCGCTGACCGGGAGCATGTCATGGTCCAGCATTTGGGGGCCTCCAGAGCACCATCATGCGTGGGCTGGCGGGTGACGTCAATCTGCTCGCGACCCTGTTCGGGGTTGGGCCTCCACGCCGTACACTGCGCCCCTCCAGGGGTGACGGGCTGGGAGTGATCGTGAATCATCGGGGAGGACGAATGCGGGAGAACACGGTCAAGCGGACCCTAGCCGCGGGCGGCGTCTCGGTCGGGACGACGGTCTTCGAGTTCGCGACCACGGGCATTGCCCGGATCGCGGCGGAGGCGGGGGCCGACTTCGTCCTCTTTGATACGGAGCATACCGGCTGGAGCGTGGAGACGGTGCGCGGACTGATGGCCACCGCCCGAGCCGCCGATACGGTGCCTTTGGTTCGAGTGCCGGCGGCGCAGTACCACCTCCTGGCTGGTCCACTCGATGTGGGGGCGATGGGGCTGGCGGTGCCGATGGTGGAGAGCGCGGAGCAGGCATGCTTAATCGTCCGCTCCGCCAAGTACCACCCGCTCGGCGCCCGCGGCGCCGGCCCCGGGCTCGCCCAGGACGACTACGCCGGTCAGCGAGACATCCCCGCCCGGATGCGGAGCGCCAACGAAGAAGGGCTCTTGATCGCCCAGATCGAGACCGTCGCCGGCGTCGAGGCGGTCGACGCGATCGCTGCCACTGAGGGGATCGATGTCCTCTGGATCGGGGGGTTCGACCTCTCGACCTCCCTCGGGATCCCCGCCCGCTTCGACCATCCGGACTACCAGCGCGCGGTCGATAGGATCCTGAACGCCTGCGCTCGGAACGACAAAGCGCCAGGCTACATGGCCGCGAGCGTCGCTGAGGCCCAGGCGCTGATCGCTCAGGGGTTCCGCTGGATCGCCTATTGGGGAGATGTTTGGATCTACCAGGAGGCACTGCGGCAGGGCATCGCCGCAATCCGGCCCAAGGCGACATCGTAGGGGCGCTGCTTGCTGCGCTCAGAGCCCGGCTCAGCCCTCCTGCCCGCCGCGCCCGCTCCCGTCGGCAACGTGCGTGCGATGCATAGCGTCAGAAGGCAGCCGAGGCGTGGCGCGGCGAGTGGCGCCTCGACCACTGGATGATCGCTGACGGCGCGGAGGGACGGGATGAGCGAGCACGGGACTCAGGGAGACATGAACGGGTTTGGCACTCGGGTGATGCGGTATGGGGGGGACCGGCCGCTGTCGGAGCGGCGGGTGCTCCGGGCTGGGCCACTCTCGGCCGTGCTGGAAGGACCCGACCTACGCTACCTGGCCGTTGACGGGCAGGAGGTCGTGCGGCGCATCTATGTCGCCGTCCGCGATCAGAACTGGAACACCATCGAACCGACGCTGACGGACTACTCCGTGGAAGAGGACGGCCTCGCCTTCGCAGTTCGCTTCACCGCGACCCACCGCGAGGGCGATGTCGACTTCACCTGGGACGGACGCATCACCGGAACCAGTGCCGGGGTCATCACCTGCTCCATGGACGGCACCGTCGGCAGGACGTTCCTGCGGAACCGGATCGGCTTCTGCGTCCTCCACCCGGCGGCCCTGGCCGGAACCCCGGTCGAGGTGGAGCGGCCTGACGGCACAACGGTCACAGGACCTTTCCCGGACCAGATCAGCCCTCACCAGCCGTTCGTCGATATCGCCGCGCTCAAGCACGGGGCGGGCATTGACGCGGCCATCGACGCGGACGTGACCATCCGCTTCACCGGTGATGTCTTCGAGATGGAGGATCAGCGCAACTGGACCGACGCCTCATTCAAGACCTACTCCACGCCCCTGAGTCTTCCCATCCCAGTGGAGGTTCAGGCCGGGCAGCGCATCGAGCAGGCGGTCACCATCACTGTTGCCGCGAACGCGCCGCTGCCACTGGAGTTGGACGAGGAGGAACCGTTCAAGGAGCCGCTGGCGGTCAACGTCGGGACCGATGCGCTTCGTCCGCTTCCGCCAATCGGCCTTGGCGCGGCGTCCCACGAGGAGCCCCTCACCCAGGTCCAGATGGAGCATCTACGGGCGCTGCGGCCTGCCCATCTACGGGTAGACGTGGACCTCTCACATCCCGGTTGGGAGGAGCGCCTGCGGCGGGGTGCGGCGGACGCGGCAGCGGTTGGTGCAGTGCTTGACCTTGAGGTTGTCGCAGGCAACGACACGACGAATTTGGAGCGTCTGGCAGCCGTTCTGGACGAGGGGATGCCGGTGCGACGGCTGCTGGTCTTTCCGGCCACCGGGCTGGTGACGACCGAAGCGGTCCTGGCGCGGGTAGCAACGATCCTCGGCGGGGTGGAGACAGGTCCAGCCCTCGGCGGTGGCTCGCGCGCCTATTTCACCCAGCTCAACCGGGCGACGATGCTGCCGCTCGATGGGATGGATGTCGTTGGCTACTCGCTCAATCCGCAGGTCCACGCCTTCGACAATGCCTCTCTCGTCGAGACACTCGCCGGGCAGGCGGCAACCGTCGCGAGCGCACGAGCCATAGCTGGGGATCGTCACCTGACCGTCGGCCCCGTCACGCTCCGGCCCCGCTTCAACCCCGACGCCAGCGGTCCCGAGTCAGATTGGCGTTCGGATACGTTGCCGGCATCGGTGGACCCGCGCCAGTTGTCGCTCTTCGCCGCCGGCTGGACCTTAGGGAGCATTCACCGCCTGGCGAGAGCCGGCGCGGACTCACTCACCTACTACGAGACGGTCGGCTGGCGTGGGGTCATGGAGCGTGACGGCGGGCTCACCCACCGGGCTCTGTTCCCGTCTCAACCCGGGATGCTCTTCCCCCTCTACCACGTCCTCGCGGACATCGGGGAGTTCGCCGGAGGCGAGTTGTTGCCAGCCGAGGTGGAGGATCCCCTGGCCATGGAAGCGTTCGCGCTTCGGCTTGGAGACCGTCTCCGGGTGCTTGTCGCGAGCTTCCAGGACGCGTCTCAGACGCTGCGCCTCGCCCTCCCGGCCCTGGAAGATGCCACGATCCGTGTCTTGGACGAAGCGACCTACACCAAGGCGACTCGGGACGGCGCCGCCTTCCGCGCCGGGGCTGGGGATCCCCTCCCAATCCAGGCCAACGTGGCGACCCTGGAGTTGCGGCCCTTCGGCGTGGCAACGATCGATGGGCGCCTGTCCCAGATGTAGCGCGGCAGAATCCCCTGAGACTCCTCGGTGCTAGCCGATGGTTGGCGAGATCATCCCTTTAGGCTGGCGTCGCAGTTTCGGCCGCGGCGGGCGTGCTTGGAGCGCCGGCCATGATCGGGGGCTCGATGAGGAGGGGGGCGTCGAAGCCGGAGTAGTCGTCAACCATGTAGTGGCTGCGGGAGATCATGGCCGTGCGGTGGAGGTGTCCAGTCTCCTCGCCGACCCAGAAGGCATACCAGGC
>JALYMD010000824.1 GCA_030773875.1 Chloroflexota bacterium
GGCATGATGCCCGGGGCCGTTGCTAGTTGGCAGTTGGTTAGGCCGGGGTGGCCTCGGCGCCGGCTTGACCGGCTTCGAAGAATTCGGCAATGCGCCACCGCCCGTCCTGGCGCTCGAAGATCAAGAAGATCAGCTCGCCTTCCTCCTCCAGGATCGCTCCCACGCGGCCGTCGTCTAGGACCCGCACGTCGCGCAGGGCCGGTACCTCGGTCGGCTGCCCTACCGGCTCCGGCGTCGCAATGAGCTGGGCCTCCAGGAGTGTGCGCACCTGCTCCAGTGTCTCCCCTGACGTCGGCCCGAACTGCCGCACCAGGTCGTCGCTGAGAAGGGCGAAGGCCCGGGCGAACTGGTTCGCCCCTAAGCAGGCGGAGAACTCCTGCAGCGTGGCGTTGACGGCCGCGACCGTCTCCTCGTCCGCTGCCTCCCCTTCCGGCAGCGCCGCTTCGCCGGCAACGGGGGAGGCCGGGAGCGGGGTTGCCAGCGGCGTGCCCTCCGGACCGAACCAGAGCGCGAGCAGTTCGTCTGTCGACCGGGGCTCGACCGTGCAGGTGCCGCTGGCAGTGGGGCTGGCGACCGGGCTGGCGTCCTGGGCCCGAGCCACTCCGGGACCGACGAGGGCGAGCGAGACCAGCACGACCGTTATCGTGACGAGGCGTCCCACGGGCGTTTCCTTCCACGGAGCGACGGGCCACCCCACCGGCAGCCACAAGGGGCATCCTACCTCATCGTCGCGAACCCACAACGTAAAGGCGAACGGCATAAAGGCGAACGGCCCCGAGCTTGGTGCCCGGAGCCGTTGCTGCTGTTCACCGATGTTGAGCGCGACCGCTGATCTGAACCGTCGGAGGGCTATACCTCGCACCCCGACATCAGGTTGTAGATCACCACCGCGAGCGCAATGACGATGATGAGGCCAATGATCCCGCCAAAACCGAAGATCTCGAAGTCCATCGTGCCCCCTCCTCACCGACTGACGACTGACGCCCCTATGGCGCAGCCGGCGTGCCGGTGCCTTCGCGCCAAGCACGAGGCTTTAGGCCATCGCCAGCCAGCAGTCGCGGAGGCGGTCAGACTTGCCTACGGTGCCGGCGTGGCTTGGACGCTCCCACCCGGGACGAGGAACTCCGTGATCTCGTCGATCAGCCACCGGTCATCCTCTTGGATGAAGATGACGTAGATGGTGTCCGGTCCGGCGAACGGGTCGGTCGTGGCCAAAAACGCGCCGACCCGCCCGTTCTCGAGCTCCATCACGTCCGTGACCGCGAGGAGGGTTGACTGCTGCCCGGCCGGCACCGCCTCGGGCGTAGCCGACAGGAAGGCGCTCAGCTCCTCCTCTGAGATCGGGTCCTCCTCCGTCAAGGTGCGAATTGCGTCGTCGGTGAAGAGCGAGAGGGCGCGCGGGAAATCGCCCGCGTTGAAGCAGGCCAGGACTTCGCGCGCGGTGGCGACCACCCCCGCGACCGTCTCCGCATCGGCCGCCTCGCCCATTGGAACCTCGACGGCAGTCCCAACCGGCGGGGCAAATTCCTCCGGGGTGGCCTCGGCGTTCAGCACGAGGAACTCCTCGCGTGCGCGTTCCTCCACCTGGCACTCGGCTGGGTCGGGCGTGACCGGGAACGTCCCGGCCACCGGCGTGGATTCCTGAGCCAGGACAACCCCGGACCCCATGAGGGCGAACGAGAACAGCGCAGCGACGAGCGCGACGAGACCTTTCACGGGCGTTCCCTCCCGAGCAACGACGGGTCGCCCAACCGGCGACCGCAGGGCGGGATCATACGGCGGTTGCCCAAACGACACAACGGAATCAGAACGGCCTCGAGCAGGACCCCGAGGCCGTCGCCGCGGACTCTTTCGCCTGTCAGCGCAGATTGGGGGCTACGCCGCCGCCGTTCGGGCCTCGGGAGTCGCCACGGTCCACGTCGGAACCGCCGCCAGCGGCGTTCCTTCCGCCTCGATCGGTTCGACCGGGACCCGCGTCGCCTGGACCGCGCTCTGCCCGGACTCCACGACTGTCCCGTCGGCCATCACTAGCGTGTAGGAGTAGGGCGACGTGAAGGTGTCACCGGTCGCATCGACCTCGATGGTGCCCGCCTTCTCGCCCGAGCGCACTCCCTGCTCGTGACCGCACTGGTCATCGCCGCGACCCGATAAGCCGCGTGACGGCTCCCGGCTCCGACATGGCGCGGGACTTGCTACACCGCCGTCCGAGCGCGGAGGAGGGCTGGCTCCTCGGTCGCTTCGCCGGGCCGCGGGAAGAGATGACCCGCTGCCCGGCCTCTCCGTCCCTGGTCCCCCGATAGCGCCCGCAGGCCTACCCGTGCCGGAACGCCCCCGCCTCCGGCATCACCACGCCGTACAAGCTCAGGCCCTGCCCGTAGTAAGCGTCGTACACGTGCTGGTAGACCGCATCGCACCGCCGCCAGCACGATGCCTTCCCGTGCAAAGCCAGCGCGGGCGGTGGCACGACTGGGACCATAACCGAGACGGACGGAGAGGCTGGGAGCGTGGTTGGGCAGCGCCGAAGTCATGTCTCCTTCCATGCAGCGCACTTAAGAGCCGTCTCCCCCGCGACCACCGACCCCGCGATCGCCCAAAACTTGCAGGATGGCACTCCGCACCCGCACCCGGCCAGCCTCGTGCGAATCTCGGTAGGTCGAAAGGAACTCCGCCTCCCCAAGGGTTTGGGCCCGGTGCGCTCATCGTCGTGGTCGTCGGGGATCGTCGGTACAGACCCGGCCCAGTGGTCCGTCACCCCTCAATCGCCACACCCTGTGCCTCGTTGGGGCGGACGGTCGTACCCTCTCGTGCCCACTAAGCGCGGAAGGCAAACCTCGCCCCCGTGGGGTGGAACCGGCGTGACGTACGACTAACTGCCCCAGGCCCAGCCGGAGAAGTCGGGCGGCTCGACACCCTGCTGCGTCAGGATCGTCGCGATCTGGGAGCGGTGCTCGGTCGCATGGTTGATCGCCTGGACGTAGACGGTTGCGACGGGCAGCGCATACGGCTGGCCCTGGTACTCGCCCCGCAGCACCTCATCCGGGTCGGCCCGCCCGCTCAGCTCCATGAGGGCGCGGCCGCTCTCGTCGAGCGCCTGCCGCAGCGTCTCAATGCCCTGCCACCCATCGCGCTCTCCATAGGTCGGCTCGCGGCCACTCAGCCGCATCACGTAGCGCTGCTCGGCGCCGGCGATGTGCATCAGCGTCTCCCGGACCGAGCCCGCCGTGCCGGGAACCGTCGCGTCGAGCTGAGCGTCCGTCAATCCCGCGCACTCCTCGACGGCACGCAGGTTCGCCCAGCGGTTGTGCTCGAACAGCTTGACCAGGATCGACCCCATCGCGTCACCTCCTGTGGAAGGACTTGGCAGCTGCGCAGCTGCGATGGACGTGAGCCGTGCTGTGGGCGAGGCGTATCACCTCCAACGCGACCACCAATTCCGTGCGGGCCGTAGAGACACCCAACGTCCCATCCGTAGGCGTCGTTTGGCCCGTCGTGGCCGGTCTCAGGGCGATGCGGGGTGCAATCGGATAGAACGGGTGATTGCACCCCGATCGCACCCGGCGCGCCGGTGCGAAATGGGGCCTTTCCGTGGGTGATGGATGGTGGTGGCGCCCGAATGTCGTGCCGGCCAGCCGGCCTCCTGGCCTCCCGGCCGGGAAGGGATCGGGGTGGTCTGCCTCCCGCCGTTGCCGCGCTCAGTCCTCCAGCCACTCCCCCTCGGTCTGCGGCCGCGGGTGGACGCTCGTTGCCCGCAGCCGGCCCGCGCCCGCGTTGACGAACCGGTGGGGTGTCCCGGCCGGCACAACGACGACCTGGCCGACCCCGGCCTCTAGTGATGCCTCACCGGCGGTGAACCGGGCCCGGCCCTCGTGCACCACGAAGACCTCCTCGTAGGGGTGACGATGCAGGCGGGGGCCGTGACCCGGCGGAAGGTCGGCCACCAGCAGGCAGACCGACGCCCCGTGCTCCCCGCCCCGAAACCGGAAGTGCGTCGGACTCTCGCCCCCAAGCTCGTCCCAGCCGACGATTCGCCCCATACCCAGCCCCTCCGTATCCGGCTCGGCGCACCACACGGGCACCCGGCCGGCCTCGTCCAGCGAGCGGTCGGCCTCGAGGAACTCCGCTTCCTTAGGGCTCTGGGGCCCGGCGGGCTGATTATCGTGGTCGTCGGGCGTCGTCACGCTGGCGCGACTCCTCGATCTCGGGTGGTCCGCCGTCCTCCCATTGGTCAGTAAGGTGACCGAGTCAAAGCAGCCTCGGGGCGACGGGCGTGGGCTCTGGCGTGGGGTGGCTCATCGACGCCCCTAGGTCCCGGATTGACCCGGCGCTGGGATCACACCGAGTTGCTGGAGGCCACCGAGCATATCGATCTCATGCCAGTGCTCGGCGATCTTGCCGTCTCGGATGCGATGGATCGCGACCCCGGTCATCGTGAGGCGCTTGCCGGTCGGGGGGATGCCGAACAACTCGCCGGTCTGGGTGCCGTGGGCGGTGAGCCGAGTCACCACCCTGTCCCCCTCAGCAACCATGTCGTCGATGACGTGGTACCCGTCGGGGGCGGCGGCAAGGAAGTGGGCAAAGGCCCCTTTCTGCCCTTCGCGGTCCGACCCGAAGCCGGGAGACGGGTTGTGCGAGACGAAGTCGGGGGCCAGGAACTCGTCGACGACGATCGGGTCCCGGCGGGTATCGATGGCCTCGAAGTACCGACGGATAAGGGCCTTGTTCTCCTCAGCAGACACCGGTCTTGCTCCCCCTCGATTCCGACTGAACCGCCATGCGTGCCGTGATGGATCCTAACCTGGGTTACTCCACCACGCATGCTTGATGCGCCCTCCCTCACGGAGGGCTCGGGTGCACTGTTCCTGGTCTGAAACGTCACCGACCCGACACCACGCCGGCGACAGCCTCGCGTGACGACCTGAGGCAAGGGGCCAGACGGGGGGGCGGTCAACAATGACC
>JALYMD010000825.1 GCA_030773875.1 Chloroflexota bacterium
CCTGCTGATGTATCGTGACCTTCCCGTGCAGATAACCGGCTACGACTACACGATGTATGTCCGGAACGACCTCGTCCCGCTGCTCAATGAGGTCCGATACTAAGTCGAGCCGGCGCTAGGGAGCCACGGTTCACCGAGCGGCACCGAATGCGGACGCTCAAGAGAAAAAAGGATGGGCGGACGGCCCAATCGGTAGGCTAGGGCGAGCCGTGGGGAAGACACCTCGGCGAGGGCCCTTCATCGAGTCGGTCGTGTTGGCGGTAACGGCACCACGGCGAGCGGATATCGGAGCCAGGTGAGCGAGCAGTATTCCCTTACCCAGGTCATGTTCGAGCGGATCGGTTTGGCCGCAGGCGTCGCCCGACGGGCCGCGACGTGGACGATTCGAGCGGACACGATTACGCAGCCGCGTCCAGAGACGCGGCCAGCGCCGCTTCTCCCGAACGGCGAGCCGCACCCCAGCGGAGATCTCCAGGAGCGAACGAGCGATCCCGGCCCGGAGTCCTTGCCCGAACGCGGCATCCCCTCCGGCCGCGGGATCACCGGGCGCATCTCCGTGGAGACAACCCTCTACGGGGTGTTCATCCTGCTGGCGGTGGTTACTCGCTTCTGGGATCTGGGATCGCGCACCCTCCACCATGACGAGAGTCTCCACGCCTATTACTCCTGGCTCTTGGCCACGGGGCAGGGGTACGTCCACAACCCGCTGATGCACGGCCCGTTCCTGTTTCACGCCAACGCCCTGGTCTACCTGCTCTTTGGCGACTCCGACGCCTCCAGCCGCTTCATGCCTGCCCTCTTCGGCGTCGTCCTCGTTGGCTTGCCCTTCTTGCTGCGCGGTCCTCTCCACCTGGGTCGTTGGGGTGCCTTGGCGGCCTCGGCGCTCTTCCTGATCTCGCCGTCGTTTCTCTACTACAGCCGCTACATCCGCCACGACATCTACACCATCGTCGGTACGTTCCTGCTCTTCATCTGCATCGTCCGGTACATCGAGCGCCCCGAACGGCGGTGGCTCGTCACGGGCGGCGCCGCGATCGGTCTCCTGCTGACCAACCACGAGATCGTCTTCGCGGTCCTCTTCGCGTTCTTCGCCTACCTCTGGGGCACGTTGCTCTGGGGACGGCTCCGGCCGCTGGTGCCCCTCCATCTCGCCACGGCAGCGATTGCTGTGGCAATCGTCCTTGGCTTTCCACATTTGGAAGGCCAGACGGTGCCGGGGCTGCCCCGGTTTCGCTTCGAACCGCTCCCGGCGATTCCATGGCAGAACCCGACACCCGAGCAAGAGCAGCGCTACTACGTCGACCTGCTGACGAATCCGTTGATCCTCGCCCTGGCGCTCTTGGTTGTGGTCTTTGTGCTCGCCTCAGCCGCGGTGCTAAACCGGCGCCGGGATCCGGATCGATCCGGTGAGGGGCTGGTCTCAGGCATTCTGGGTGGGGAACCGGAAGGGTCCGTGGCCGCGGCAGCGGCTCGCGCCTGGGCCGATGGCACCGGTCTACTCGCTGCGTTTGGGGTCGCGGCCGGCATCTTCGTGCTGCTATACACCACCTTCTTCACCAATCTCAACGGCCTCGCGACCGGCACCTATGCGACGAACGGCACCCTCCTCTACTGGCTCGGCCAGCAGGGCGTGCAACGAGGCGAGCAGCCCTGGTTCTACTATCTGCTCCTGACGCCGCAATACGAGTTCCTGGCCGTCATCTTTGGACTCGCGGTCATTGGCGTGACGCTCTGGCGAGCGGTGCGCCAGCATTGGGGTGACCACCTTGCCGGGCCCGCCTTCCCATTCCGCCTCTTCCTCATCGTCTGGTTTGTCTTGATCTTCGCGGGTCTCTCCTACGCCGGAGAGAAGATGCCCTGGCTCATCATCCACATCGCGCTGCCGTTGATTCTGCTGGCCGCCTCGCTGCTCGGTGAACTGGTCACCCGCCTCCTCGCTCGCGCCACCGTGACGTGGCCCGGTATACGGCACGGATTGCTGGTGGATCGAACCGGGGAGCACCAAGGCTGGGCCATTCCGGGGCTCGCCGGGGCGCTCCTCCTGCTCGCCGGGGGATGGGTCCTCCTCGCCGGCCGGCTGACCCATGGCACCTTCGCTCAGGCCAGTGGCAGTGCCTGGCGGCGTGACCTCAGCCCGGCCACCCTGGACCGGTGGTGGCAGCTCACGCTACCGCCACTCGCGGCAGTCGTGCTCCTGGCCGGAGCGTGGCGCGGCCTCGGCCGGCAGCGAACAGCCCGAGCTGCCCTCGCTGCGGTCGTGCTGGGACTGAGTCTGCTCCAGATTCACGCTGGCTGGCGGCTCAGCTACCTGGAAGGGGACGTGCCGAAGGACATGCTGGTCTACACGCAGAGTTCTCCGGACGTGCTTCGCATGGCACGCGAGATGGACGCTCTCTCCAAAGAGACCACGGGCGGCAAGGATCTGGAGATCTGGTACGACACCAGGAACGCCTGGCCAACCCGCTGGTACTTCCGCGATTACGCCAACCTGCATTCCTACAGCGGGTCACCGGGTTCGGCGTCAAAGGAAGCGGCTGTGGTGATCGCGGCTGCAGGCAGCGGTCGGCTCAGCGCCTCGGCACTTCGTGGGTACACGGCTCAGGACTACGTGCTGCGGTGGTGGTTCCCAGAAGAGATCTACCGGGACTTCGCCATCGCGCCGGAGATTCCCGCCGGTCGCTCCGCCTGGCGATCCGCCGACGCGCCCCACGGTCCCGGGGCCATTGCGGCGTCGGTGGCAGACAGCCTCGCGACACAGCTTGATCCATCCGGTCAGCAACGGGTCTACCGCCTCCTGATGTACCGCGATCTTCCCTCACCCATCGGAACGTACGACTACACCCTCTACGTCCGTGATGACCTGGTGCCGCTGCTGAACCGAATCCGCTATGGACCGGGTGGAGCAGGCGAGGAGTCGTAACGTCAAGGAGCAAGACTTCGCTCCGGCACCGACCGCCACTTCTTAGTCCCTCGACCTCTCGACCTCTCGCCTTCTTAGGAGGACCTCTTCCGTGGACAACCCGGCGCTGGACCCCACGAACCGCAACGCCCCGCTGGCGGGAGACCTCGACCGGACCCCGCCCCCCTCGTTCCTCGATCGGACGCTGGATCTCGGCGCGGTGAGCTGGGCGGCTCTGGGCTGGACCGTCGTGCTGGTGGTCGGCGTTGCGCTTCGCCTCACGAACCTAGATGTGTGGGCTTTGGCCCCGAACGAAGCAGAGCGCGCGTACGATGCCTACGCGTTGTACATCGGCCGTCCCAGCGCCCCGGGTGATCCGCTGCCGACCACCGCGCCACTCTTCCTCCTTTTGCAGTCGTTCGCGTTTTTCCTCTTTGGCGTCACCGACGCCACGGCTAGGCTGATGCCTACGCTGCTCGGACTGGCTTTGATCGGCCTAACGGCCGCGTTGGGGCCGTTCGTCGGACGAGCGGCCGCCCTCGGGATGGTGGCTCTGGTGGCGGTCTCGCCCACCCTGGTCTATGCCTCCCGGTCAGGGGATCCGGAGATCGCTGTCGCGACGTTCGCCCTGCTGACGGTGGTGGCGTTTCTGCGGACAGGCCTCCCCGACGCCTCGAGTTCGTCGATCCGGCGCTGGGCGGCAATCACTGGAGTTGCCGTCGGTGCCTTGCTCGCCTCCGGCCCAAGTGCCGTATCGGTCCTGTTTGCGCTTCTCGTCGGCGGGGGCGCCGCGCTTGCCACAAGCCGCGGACAGGAGAGGATGGGCGCGGTGGCACGTTCACTCGCTGCCCTGAATGGCACGCCGGGTGCTTGGATCAGCGCCGGAGTGGGCTTGCTGGCGACACTGCTGACCCTCTTCACCCGCCTCTTCAGCGATTTCGGTGCCATCTCCGGTCTCGGCACCACCTTCTCGGACTGGGGGCGTCTGGTCGCCACCGGCTCCTCCCCCCTCGCCACGCAGTTCTTCCTGCTGGCCATCCTGCTCTACGAGGTGCTGGCGGTCGCGTTCGCCCTCGTCGCGGTCAATGGCAACGCGGCTCCCAGCCGCCCGGGACATCCCAGTCGCCTGGGCTGGCCGTTCTTCGCCGGCTGGTTCGCGACTACCCTCCTGCTCTTCTCCTTCAGCGCCGGGCGGCAGCCACTGCATCTGGTCCACGTGGCCCTGCCTCTCCTGCTCCTTGGTGGTGCTGCGGTTGGGGAGCTGCTGGACGGACTCGACTGGCGCGACACGCTGCGAGGCGAGGGCGGCCTGCTCGCTCTGGCGCTGCTCGGAGCCCTGATCGGGTTGAGCGCGGCAGGCATCCTCGGAGGTCGAATCGACGAGGCTGCCTCACGAGGCCAGGCCATTGCTCAGGTGCTGTTCGTCGCGGTGCTGGTGATCGTCCCACTCACCATCGCGGTGATCGGCCTCGTCCGGGGAGAACGGGCCGCGGGCCGACCCCAGCAGCCCGCCAAGCTAGCGCTTCTGGTGTTGGGGCTCCTCCTTGCCGCCTACACCCTCCGCTCCTCGGTGATGCTCAACTTTTACAACGCCAACGAAGGTACGGAACTCCTTGCTCAGCGGACACCGACCGGCTCCATCCGGCCGATGGTTGACGGGATGATGCGCCTCTCGCGCGACGCGACGCTTACCCGGGGCTCAGTCCGTGATGTTACGGGTGGGCGGGGCCTCTCCATCGCCCTCGACCAGCGAGTGGAGTGGCCCTTCCGTTGGTACTTTCGGGACTTCCCCGATCTGAGCGTGGTAGCGCCTGGCCAGACGGCGGCGACCACGGCCGAGGTCGTGTTCGCTCCGAGCGCGGAAGGGCTGCCGGAGTCGGGGTACACCCCTCAGGATTACCCCTACCTCAACCGCATCCCAGCCGCCTACGGCGCGCCAGATATCGGCGGCATCCTGGCCAACGTGGTCCTGCCGTCGCGGTGGCTGGACGGAATCCGTTACCTGCTCTACCGGGAACTAGAGACTCCGGCGGTGGCGGAGACGATGACCGTGGGCCTCAACCCCGAACTCTCGGCACGGAGGTTCCCGAACAGTGGTCCCTACAATCTCCTGGACCGGGCTGGAGCGGGGGCCGGACGCGGCCAGTTCAGCAACCCGCGGGGCATCACCGTTTCAGCCGACGGGGCGGTCACCTACGTGGTGGACATGGGCAACCTACGTGTCGAGCGGTTCGACGCCAATGGTACGTTCATTGGTGCCTGGGGTGGTGAGGAAGACGCGACCATCTCGTTCGGCTTGGACCCGAACGGGCAGTTCGGTCCCACAGGGATCGCCGTTGGACCCGACGGACTCGTCTACGTCGCGGACACCTGGAACCACCGCGTCGTCGGACTGGACGAGTCCGGCGCTGTGGTCCGCGAGATCGGTCAGCCAGGAACGCTGACGAACACGGGCGACGACCCGGCTCTCGTCACCACCTCACCCGGCCTCTTCTTTGGGCCCCGAGCGGTGGCGGTTTCCGCGGACGAGATCTACGTGGTAGACACCGGCAACGAGCGAGTTCAGGTCTTCGGCCTCGATGGCACCTTCCGGCGCACCTGGGGAGGCAAGGGCACGGCGCCCGACCAGCTTTCCGAGCCGGTCGGCATCGCCCTCGGCCCGGATGGTCGCGTCTACGTCGCCGACTCCGGCAACGGCCGGATCAGCGTCTTCGAACCCGATGGCCGGCCGGTTGCCCAGTGGCCCGTCACCGCCTGGTCCGGCCAGGCAGGAGCCTATTTCGAGCCGTACCTCACGTTCGGGGAAGATGGCCTGCTGTATGCCACGTCCAAGGGCACTGGCAGCGTCGAGGTGATCGGACCAGACGGAAGTTTGGTCGACTCGATCCGCACCATCGGAAGCGAGTCGCTCCAGGCACCGGTCGGCATTGGTCCTGGGCGTGAGGGGGCGATCTTGATCACCGACACGGAGCGTCACGCCGTCTTCCGCTACGTCCCGCCCTCCGTTACCGAAGATGCAGCGGGCACGGGAGAGCAACCCGCCGAGCAGGAGCAGCCCGAGGGCTCGGATGGGAGCGATGCGCCGGGTCCGGCGGCGAGCCCAACGTCGCAGTCCCCGCCGCCCCCTCCAGGCGCGGGGTAGCCGTCGAGTATCCGACCCGGTAGATCGTCAAGTCCTGCTCCGCCTGGTACGAACTTTGGTTGATCGCGTGGTCTTGCGTGCTTGAGCGGCCGGGCTCAGCCCCGGAGATGCATCCCTGGGCTCCGAGACACCGGCGCCGGAAGGAAGGACAACACCTCAGACCGATTGGCTATGACAGGATGAGTGAACGGGTGGACACCATCACCCGCCCAGATGGATCAACTCCGTCTCTACCTCGGCCAGGACCCCGAGTTCGACCCGCGATTCGATGAACCGGATGACCGTCGCCAGCATCTCGTCGGCATGGGCGGAGCTG
>JALYMD010000826.1 GCA_030773875.1 Chloroflexota bacterium
ACGCCGAACTCGAGCCCCTGCGTGTTGGCATCACTCATCGCAACCTGACCCTCCGGGTCCTCCTTCGTCAGCGGCGGCGCCGCCGGTTCGCGCGTTGGCAGGCGGATGCTCCTCGCCGAGGAGGCGCCTCCAGAGGCCGGCGAGGGCCTCGAGCTCCTCCTCGGAGAAGTGGCGCAGGAAGTGGGTGTGGACGCCGGCCAGGTGGGTGGCCCGGGCCTCCCGGACAAGGGCGAGGCCCGCCTCGGTCAGGACCGCGTTCGCGGCGCGCCGGTCCTCCTGGCACGGCTCGCGGGCGACCAGCCCCGCCTGCTCCAGGCGCCCGACCATGCGGGACATGCCGCTCAGGCTGAGGAGCACCGAGCCGGCGAGGTCCGACAGGCGCATCCGGTGGCCCGGGTGGTTGGAGAGGCGGAGCAGGACCTCGAACTCGGTCAGGGGGAGCCGGTGCGCCGCCTGCATCTCCGCGTCCAGTGCCCGCACCACGGCGGCGTGGGCCCGGAGGAATCCGCCCCAAGCCGCAAACTCCGATTTGGTCATTCCAGCGAGCGGGGGCTTGACAGGTTCTTGCGCGATCAAGTATGTTGTCCTCCATGGCGATATTGCTTGTGCAGGCAATATATTATCATTGGGCGGCGAACTGGTCAACGCTCCCCCTACAGGCCGAAAGGAGCCGCTGTGTCGTACTCCAACTCCATCCCCGCTGCGCGCATCGACGACGACGAGAGGACCGGCCGGCGACCGGAACGCGTGGCGATGGGGCGTCTCCTGCCGGTGGGACTGGCGGCGGCGGCGGTCGCCCTCGTTGCCAACGCCCTCCTGCGCCTCCTCGCCCGGGGCCCGCTCGACGTGTCGTCGGCGTTCGAGCCGCTCCAATGGGGCTCGGTGATCGCCGCGTCCGTCGTCGGGGTCGCGGGGGCCACCGTCGTCCTCGCCGTCCTGGCCCGAACGAGCAGCCGCCCGATCCGGCTCTTCGGGATCGTCGCCGCAGTCGCGCTGCTGCTGTCGCTGGGGGGCCCCTTGTCGGCAAGATCCGAGCCCGGTGGAAGCACGACCGCGGTCCTGGTCCTGGTCGCGATGCACGTCGTTACCGCCGCGATCGCCGTCGGCTTCCTGACCACGCTCGCGCGGGAGCGGTAACGCCAGCGCCGGGTAGTTCCCACTACCAGGACACCCGCTCGATCCCAATCCGGGCGTCACCCTGGGCGCCATCGGCGCCGCGCCACGGCCGCTGAGCCGTCGTGGACCGTACCCATCATCGGACGCCGGGCGGAGATCGCCGCCGCGGACGCATGGTGGGGTCGCCCGCAGGTGACTCCGCCTGAGCACAAAGGAGGTTTCCGGACACGAACCGACCGCGTTCATCCCCGCCGCTCGCTTGCCGAAGTCCCGATCGGAGCCGAAACCCATGCCACGACACCGCGCGTTTCTCCCGACGCTCGCCCTCCTCTCCCTCCTAACCCTCGGCCTTGCGCCACTCGCGGCTCTGGCGCAGGACGCCACCCCGGCGGGCGGGCCTGCCGTGACACCCTCCCTCCCACCGGGAGCGACTGTGGTCGCAACCGGCCTAGCCAACCCGCGCGGCGTGGCGGTGGCCGACGACGGGAGCGTCTACGTCGCCGAAGCAGGTCTCGGCGGCAGCGATCCGTTTGAGTCGCCGGCCTTTGGCCCGTCGACCCGGGGCACCTCCGGCCAGGTGTCACGGATCGCACCCGACGGGACCAAGGCGGCCGTGGCCACCGGCCTGCCCTCGTTTGCCCTTGGCGGCTTCGAGGTGGTCGGCCCGGCGGGGCTCGTGGCGGCCCAGGGATCCCTGTGGCTGGCCACCTCCCACTACGTCCCGGGCCTTGAGCCACGGCCAAACGAGGCGGCGGTCCTGCGAATCGACCCAGCCAGCGGCGCGGTCGTGACCGTCGGGGATCTGGGCGCCGCCGAGCGGGAGAGTAACCCCGACGGGTTCATCATCGAGTCCGACCCCTATGGGATGGTCCTAGGCGCCGACGGAAACCTCTACGTGGCCGAAGCGGGAGCGAATGCGCTCTACCAGGTAGATCCGGCGTCCGGTCAACTGAGCCGGGTGACGGTCTTCGCGGGGCTGCCGGGAACGGAGCCGAACCCGGCGCGGAACAACCTCACCGAGTCGGACCCGGTGCCGACCGGCATCGCGGCCGCCCCCGACGGCAGTCTCTACGTCGGGTTCCTCAGCGGGTTCCCGTTCCTTCCCGGGACCGCGAAGGTGGTCCGGGTGGCCCCGGATGGCACGACCAGCGACGCGGTCACGGGAGTGACGGCGCTGGTGGACGTGGAGTTGGGCCCGGACGGGCTCCTCTACGTTGTCGAGTTCGGGACCTTCGACGCGACGACGCAGCCGCCGGGCTGGGCGGCGGACAGCGGCCGCGTGCTGCGCATCCTGGCAGATGGTACCCAGGAGGTGGTCGCCCAGGGGCTGAACAAGCCCAACGGCATCGCCTTCGACGCGGCGGGAAACCTCTACCTCACCGTTAACAGCGACGTGCCGCCCCAGGCCGGGGCACAAGGGATGCTGGTGCGGTTCGACGGCGTGACGAC
>JALYMD010000827.1 GCA_030773875.1 Chloroflexota bacterium
CGTCCGGCCAAATCGATGTTTCTACCTGGTCGCCGGACATCGAAGCCGACTTCGAGCGCTGGCGTAAGGATGAGGCTTCGGCACCGGCGCCAGGTCGATAATACGGACTCTCGTTGGCCGCTTGGTCGTCTGTAACTGCCCGCGTGCTCATCCCCTGAGGGGTCCTGGGGTGAGCACGCGGATTCATCTCCCGGTACGGAGATGTTGTCGCCCGCTGGACGGACTTCCATTCCGACGGACTGCGGTCGAGACCGGCGGTAACCAGCTAGCCTGCTTGCCTTCAGAGAGCGGGCTCCGCGGCAAAGAGCGAGGATGACGACCCTACCATCCGCTCGGCCCTACTCGATCTCGAAGATGGTTTCCACCTCGATGGGGGCGTTGGAGGGAAGGCCCTGCATGCCGACTGCCGAGCGTGCATGGACACCCCGCTCGCCCAGCACCCCATGCATGAGTTCTGAGTAGCCGTGCATGACGCGGGGTTGGTCACCGAAGCCGGGCGTAGAGTTCACCATTCCTAGCGCCTTGACAACGCGCCTGATCCGGCTCAGATCGCCAAGCACCGTCTTGGCCATCGCCAGTTGCTGGATGGCGCACTCCCGCGCCGCCTGGTAGCCCTCCTCGACCGTGTAGGTCTCGCCGATCCGGCCTCGCCACTGCTTGTCCGGCCGGTCCGGTGGCGTCGTCCCGGAGAGGTAGAGCAGATTGTCGGTAATCACCCCAACCGCCATGGCCGGGTGGAAGCTCGTCGCCTCCTGCAGTTCGATGCCCATCTCCTTGAGTCGTTCCTCTGGGGTCATAATCCCTCCATCCTCCTGCTGTCGCCTGCGTGGCGGGATGCGCTATTGAATCACGGCCTCCGGCGGCTCGGGCATGCCCGCCAAAATCTTTTGGAGTTTGGCCAGGACGATCTCCCCCTCCCCTGCCTCTAGCGTCTGCGGGTTAAGCGCGATCGCATCATCCACTCCGTAGGGAACACCGGCAGCCACGCACGGTTCGCCCTCCCAAAGCGCCTTGACAACCTCATCGCGTGTCCAGGGGCACGGTGGCTGAAAGTGGACGATGGCCCGTCCGTGCGGCTGACCCGCCTCGCTCGGATAGCCTCGCTCTACCGTTACGCCGGGGATGCTTTTAAGCCCCTCGATCCAACCCTGCACCGTGCGCTCGTAGCCCGCGAGGATCACCCCCTCGTCCTGTTTGAGAGACCACTCCACCGCCGCGAGGAGTCCCGCAAGCTCTTCCTTGCCGATCTTCATCGGCCGGCCGATGCTGTGGTTGGGGTTGCCATTCAACCGGCAGCCCTCGATGACTTCCTGCCGGCCGAGGACCAACCCGCTGGACTGTGGGCCCCGCAAGCCCTTGCCTCCACTGAAGATCGCGGCGTCGGCGCCGAGCTCACGGGTGAAATGCCAGAGATTGGCAATGGGCGGAATTTGTGCTGCCGCATCCACCAGAACCGGGACGCCACGCTCGTGAGCGATGGTGACCACCTCCGGCAATGGCAGCGCCCCTTCGGCGAAATGCGCCCCGGCGAACCAGAGGACGCAGGCCGAGCGCGGCGAGATTGCCTGGCGAAGATCCGCCGCCGTGGAGCCGATCTCGATCAGCCGTGCGCCAGTCTGCCGCGCGGCGTAGTCGTAGCCGTTGCGCTGGCTCCTGTGGACGATCACCTCGCATCGTTCGATTCCGTCCAGGTAGGGAAAGGCGGTGATCTTGGCTGGGTCCGTCCCGGCGATGCAGGAAGCCACCGCGACGACGATGCCTGCTGCCGCGCCTGAGGTGGCATAGACCGCCTCGTTGCCCGTCAGTTCGGCGATGCGCTTCCCAACCCGGAGCTGCATCTCCCGGAGATCGACGAAGGATCGGCCGGCCGCAACCATCTCGTCGACGATCGGCTGGGGCATGCGAGAGCCGCCGAGGGCCGTCAGCGTGGCGGCGGCGTTGATGACCGGTTGCAGACCAAGTTCGTCGTAGACGCCCACTAGTCGATCCTCCAGACACGGGGGCGCGGCTCCACTCCTAAATGGCGCGCCATCCAGGCATCAATCCAATCGTGATCGGTGCCGCCTTCGTGGGTCACGCCGTAAATCTCGGTCTGCCCTCCGAGGGCATCGGCTAACGGCTCCAACCACTCTGGCCCGTCCAGGGCACCCGAATCTCCGGT
>JALYMD010000828.1 GCA_030773875.1 Chloroflexota bacterium
AGACAGCCCCCCTCGAAACCGGACCCCCCCTCTTCGAGGAGTCCCACTCCGACGGGAGGGCGGTGACGAGATAGGCTGCCCCAAAACTGGCCTCCCTTCGCTAAGCCAGGCTTACCCCAAGGTGCCACTTGATGAGGAGATAGGAGGGCCGGAACTTTAGTCCGCCGTCCCGTGGTGACAGGGAGTGGTCGCGCTGCCTGGGCCCGGTTCACGCGGTCGAGGGCTATCGGCTCTGCTCGATCGGGTCCTCACCAAGCCGACTTGCCGTCCCTAAATCCTTCTAACTTCCGGGTCTGTTAGGCCGTTCGAGCCATGCCGTGATCGACCGAAGGCCTTCCTAACGCTGTCGATGGCTTCTGAGGCAACCAGGTGGCCTTCTCGGCGCCCTGCAAGAATCGCTTAGCCCCTTTAGGAAAATAAAAAGGGCTTGACGAGACTGTTTGTCCGCCATATTCTGGATGCTGAAGGCCTTTTCGGGATACACCAACTGGCGGAGGGGGTGGCGATGGAGTCGTGGGTTCCGGTTCAAATTCCGATCCCGGGCGATCGCGTGGAAGAGTTCTTCGATCTGTTTGGTCGCTGGTTGCAATCCCCTACTGCCGCGCCCCGCCCGGTGGGGAACGGGGCATCGACCGACCAGGTCGCGGCTCAGCCCTGGCTCGTCGGGGACCAGGATGAGTCGCTCCGCGACGCGCGGTTCGTCTACTGGAGGGCGAGCGCCGCCGCGAGGGCCATCCTCGACTACTGGCTTGAGCACCCCGAGACCCCAATATCAGGCGCAGATCTCTCGTCCCGACTTGGCTTCTCCGGCCCCCAGGTCATCTCAGGCACCCTTGCCTCGGTGGGCCTTCGCAGCAAGGCTGTCGGGCGGGAACTGCCGTTCCGATACGAGGCGTCGCCGGGCGGCGGGCAGTACTGGATGCAGGCAGACCTCGTCGCCCTCTTCCGTGCAGCCCGCGCGGAGCCACCGCAGAAGGATCCGGCTCTCGGTGATTCGCCCGCTGGAGCCGCACGCTGGAACCGGGTCGAGGACCTCCGCGCCGACCTCGACCCAATCGTCGCGGAGTTGGGGCGGATGCCGGGTGAGCGAGATCTTCGGTCCCGGGGCAGGAATGATCTGGCTCATGCGATTCGGAAGTTTGGGGGATTTGCCGCGCTGGCATCGGCTCTTGGGTACCCGTACGCGGGACACGGAGGCTGGAAGAGCCCCGACGATCTCAGGGGGCAACTGGATCCGATCGTGGCTGAGCTGGGGAGGATGCCCAGCCAGGCGGAGCTCAAGGACCGTGGCCGGAATGACCTGATTGCCGCGGTCCACCGGTTCGGTGGGCTTCGCACGGTGGCCAAGACGCTCGGCTACTCCTAGCAACGGGTAGCGGGCCTCAGGAGGTCATCATGCCTGCTCGGAAATGGACTGCTGTCGAAGACCTGCGGCCGCACTTGGACCCGATCGTTGAAGTGCTTCAACGCATGCCACGCCAGTCGGAGCTTACAGAGCGGGGCAGAGCGGACCTTACCAACCAAATTGTCAGGTTCGGTGGCTATCGAAAGGTAGCGGAGAAGCTGGGCTACCCTTACACGGCTAAGAAGTCGTGGTCCCATGTTGAGGATTTACGGCCCTACCTTGATCCAATAGTTCGCGAGCTTGGACGGATGCCTGGCCAACTGGATTTGAAGCGCCGGCGGCGGGCGGATCTCCTAGGGGCGGTGTCGAAGTTTGGCGGCCCTCGCCGGGTCGCCGACTTGCTCGGCTACTCCTACAGTGGGCCACAGAGGTGGACGGATGTTGAGGACCTCCGTCCTCACCTGAATCCCATTGTCACTGAACTTGAGCGGATGCCAACGAACGCGGAACTGCATGCGCGAGGGCTCTCCAGCGTGGGAGCCGCCATTGGCAAGTTCGGTGGCTTTCCAGCTGTCGCCGCCGTACTGGGGTACCCCCATACTGAAAGGATCGCCTGGCGCACGGTGGATGACCTTCGCCCTCATCTGGATCCTTGGGTCGCCAACCTCAAGCGAATGCCTCGTAAGAGGGAACTCCTACAGCAACGACGCCACGACCTCATTTCCGCCATCCATGAGTTCGGCGGTGTTGCAAAGGTTGCACTTGCACTGGGATACCCGTACACCCCTCGGAACTCTTTCGCCGACATCAGTGACCTACGAACTCACCTCGATCCATTCGTCCGCGAACTCGGTCGCGTGCCGAGTCGGAAGGAGCTTCAGGCCGCGGGACGCTCGGATCTTGATGATGCGATTTCAAGGTTCGGAGGACGCCGCGTTGTCGCTGCCGAGCTTGGCTATCGCTACGATGGCAGGCAGCAATGGTCGAGTTTGGAAGATCTCCGAGTCCATCTGGATCCCATCGTTGCTGTGCTCGAGCGCTTCCCGAACCAGGCGGATCTGATCGCTCGGGGTCGTGCCGACCTGGTCGGTGCAATCCACTAGTTTGGAGGGTATCCCAAAGTAGCCGAGCAACTTGGCTACCCGTACTTCGCCCGGAAGAGTTGGGAGGGGGTTGAGGACCTTCGTCCGTATCTCCAACCTGTGGCTGATGAACTGGGTCGTATGCCGATGGTACGAGAACTCGATGAGCGAGGGCTCTCTGGACTTGAGGGCCCGATCCGGAAGTTTGGAGGCTATCCGCGCGTCGCGGAGCTCTTAGGCTACAGATATGAGGGAAAACAAGAGTGGAACAGTGTGGAAGACTTGCGCTACCACTTGGATCCTATCGTCGCTGAGATTCACCGCATGCCCAACCGACGGGAACTCATGAGCCGTGATCTCGCCCTCCTAGAAGGACCGATTCGGAAATTTGGAGGACCTGTCCGCGTCGCCGAATTGCTCAGCTATCCCTACCACTTTGCTCCAGCCCTCGAGCGGCGAGAACGACTACGTCTCCTCGAGCCGGCGCTTCTTGAGCTCCACCGATCGCAGCGGCTCCTGCCCGGACAGGTCATGTTCCTGCTGCGGTTGGCCGGTCTGCTCTCCTGGACCAATGTCCGGGACACTTGGCAGCGCCTCCAAGCCGCAACCGGATCCTCGGATCCAGTGCTCGATGCGCAAATTGCTCAACTCGCTCTGACCGACGAGCGTTTCGCTGCCGACGATTTAGACGATCCCGAGGCCTCTGACGCCGTGGAGTCGCTAGGACCCGAGGATGGCGAATCAGCAGGGCTTTTGGCGCCCGGTGCAGGCCTCGATTTTGGTGGACCTGAAATCCCCATCGCGCCGGGAGGTGTCGATTCCCCTGAGCTTGCGCCGATGGGCCGAAGCCGCACCGCCGAACGGGCAGAGCTACGTGGCTGGTCGGCGCTCGGCAACCTCAACGTCGTCGATCCGACGGATGCGCTGATCCGGCTGAGCGTCGCGCGGCTCAAGACGGCGTTCTACGGCTTCGCCAACGAGGTGCGCGGTACCCTTGCCGCTCCCGCTGGTGCCCCTTCATCCGAGCAGGTCGCCGACCTGAAGACCCACCTGGCGCAGGCGGCGTTTGGGGAGTACGGGAACCTCGTCGACAACGACCTAGTCCGTGCCGCCAGCGACGCGTACATCGCGGACCTGGTCGCTGCCCTTCTCCTACCTCGAACGGAAGCCACGTTCACCCCCCGGCTTTACCAACTGGACGGCGCCCGGTTCGTCGCGGAGCGGGTGCGCTCCGACGAGCGCCCATTTGGCCTGCTCTTCGACCAGCCCGGCATGGGGAAGACCCTGACCACACTCTGGGGCCTCGCTGCTGCCGGCGCCCGCCGGATCGCCATCGTCGCACCACTGACGGTCAAGCGGCAGGTCTGGACGCTAGCGACAATCCGACAGGCTCTCCCGCACCTTGAGGAGGCACGGTTCGCAACCAGTCTCGAGGCCGGTGCGACTCTCCCCCTGGACGGACCTGCGGTGGTTGTCCTCCATTACGAGGAATTACAGCAGCACGACGCGATCCGGCGTCTCGCTGCCCCTCTGGCCGACGGCTCGCCGCCGCTTGACGTTCTCGTCCTCGATGAGGCTCACGTAGTCAAGGAGCGGCTCTCGACGTCGGTGGTTCGAGGGCCGACACGGGACGGGGCCTGGCTGATGAGAGCCGGGGCGCGAGCGTGTATTGGGCTGACGGCCACACCAGTCGTCAACGAGCTCTATGAGCCGGTCTCGCTGCTCCACCTTGCCCAAGGCCACCGTGACACGGACGCAGGACGGCGGCTCAAGACCCAGCGCCTCCGCGACCGCGTCGACGTCATGGAGTTCCTGCTCGCGGACTCGCTGCGGCGTCTGAAGCAGGATGTGCTCTTCGAGATCCCGCCCCGCGAGGAACGCGTCCACATGGTCGTGCCCGACGCCCGCCAGCTGGAGCGAGATCGTGCTTTCCTCAGCAAGGGCCGGAGGCACGTTACGGCGAGGCTTCCTGAGTACCGCCAGCTCATGCTCGAGGCCAAACTCGACTGGGTCGCGGGTGCCGTCCGTGCCAACCTCGACGCCGTCACACCTGGTGGCCTGCCTGACCCCAAGACGGTGGTCCTCTGCTACCACCGCGACGACATTAGCGAGGCGGTCGTGCAGCGACTGCGCGAGGACATTGGCCGCAACCGCGTACTCTACGTCTCAGGTGAGACGCCTCTGGACGAGCGCGACGAAGCACTGCGTCGCTTCCGGGCACCGGCCACGGCCGACGCTGGGGCGGCGGTGCTGGTTGGGACCGTCGGCACCGTCGGGGTCGGGGTCACCCTGTTTGACCCGGACCAGCCGGTGACGCCGCACCGCGTGATCTTTGCCGACCTTCCGTATACGTGGGCAGAGTTCGAGCAGGGAGTCGATCGCCTGCACCGGGTCGGCCAGCGGTTCCCGGTGACGGTAGATGTACCCGTTGTCACGTTCGGGGATCAACTCGTGGGGGCCGACGGGGAACAGCTCCCGAGCTTCGACGAATGGATTTGGAATTCCCTCCTCGCTCCGAAGCGCCGCCTGGCGGACCAGGTCCTGGACGCCTCGTTCGACGTGTCGGCCTACACGGACCGAGCTATCCGAAACGCCATCCGTAAGGTGCTCGACAAAGCTGATGAGGGAGGCGGGGTGGTGGTGTTAGCGC
>JALYMD010000829.1 GCA_030773875.1 Chloroflexota bacterium
CGGTTGTCATCCACGCGGGCGAGACATGCCTCGCCCCTACCGGACTACCGGACGCTCCTTGCCACCCCCTACGCGTTCAGCAGGCGGCGCGCCGCCTCCGGGAACTCGGCCAGGCAGGCGCGATTGACGCGGTAGTACATGAACGTCCCGCGTCGCTCCGAGTGGACGAAGCGGACGTCGCGCAGGATCTTGAGGTGGTGGGAGATCGTCGGCTGGCCCAGTGGGAACTGGTCGACGATGTCGCAGACGCAGAGCGGCTCCTCGCTCCGGGCCAGCAGGTTGAGGATCCGGATCCGGGTCGGGTCCGCCAGCGCCTTGAACCAGGTCGCGTACTCCTCCGCCTCCCGCTCTGTCACCGTCGGAGAGGCCGCGCTCGGAGCGCAGCACGGCGCGTCGGTTCTCGTCTCTGGTCGCTCAAGCGTCGCGGTCGCCATCGGCATCCTTCCTTATCCTGCCTTCACCCTAGCAAATGCATCGATATCTGTCAATATATCCATCGAGAGTTCTCGATGATTCGAGCTCCCCGCTCGCCGGACCGCTGGCGCCATCGCCCGCCCCGTGCGGCCCAGGAGGCTTTGTCGGGCCTCCGGCATGGAAAGCGCGCGCTTCGCGGCAGACCGTGGTGTTCTGCCGGGAGACGCGAAGATGGGTGCCGGTGGGAGCCCGACCCTCACCGGGCGTCCCGCTGGGCTCGCCAATCCAGGGGGCTGCGGCCCGCCTTTGCCCCGGCGACGATCTGCTCCATCCGCCGCGCTCGCGTCTCCGGTCGCTTGGCGCTGGTCACTCAGTAGAGGAGCGGCTTCTTGACGGAATCGCGAAAAGCGTCAAACCCGCGCCGAGCGTCGGGGTCGGCCGCGAGCGCGGCGCTGAGCTCGGGCGGCTCCTCCAGCGCCTCGGCGGCGTCCAGCGCAGCCCACGAGCCGTCGAGCCTGGCCGCCTCGATCTTGGCCAGCCCCGCCGGCGTCATCACGCCTTCGGCGATAAGTTTCTCGACCCGGCGCTTGTTGAGTGCCGACCACGGGCTGCCGGGCTTGCGCGGCGTCAGCAGCAGCTTCGACCGCTCGGCATCGAGCTTATTTCGGAGGCTGTCGATCCAGCCGAAGCAGCGCGCCTCCTCGACGACGTCGTCGTAGGGCAGGTGAGGCTTCCCGCTCCCCTTCTTATAGGTGACCAGCCAGATGCCGGGAGAGTGGGCATGGTTGGCCTCCAGCCATCCCCGCCACTCCTCCCGGCTGACGATCAGGACATCCTCGTACTGGATCTGAGGCATGATCTCACCGGTCTTGCTTGCGCCTCACCCGGATCATGCCCCCTACCGCGCCAGGGCAGTCAGGTAGGCGCAGTAGCCGCGCATTGCCCGGCGGAGGTCCTCCAGCCGCATCGACTCGTTCGGGGCGTGGACCTGGCTGTCCGGCATGCCCCAGGCGAAGAAGATCATGTCCGCGCCCACGGTCTGCTGGAAGAGCTCGGCCACTGGGATCGTTCCGCCTGTGCGGACGACGAGCGGCTCCTTCCCGTACAGCTCCCGCAGGACGCGCCGCGCCGGCTCCAACGCCGGGTGGTCGTGCCGGATCGCGAACGGGCGCGCCGAGCCGGGGAAGCGCTGGACCGTGGCCCGAGCGCCCGGCGGGCAGTGGCGTTCAACGTGCCGCTCGATCAGGCCGATGATCTCCTCCGGATCCTGATCGGGCACGAGGCGGCAGGTGATCTTGACGTGCGCCTCGCAGGGGGTGACGGTCTTTGTCCCCTCCCCCGCGAAGCCGCCCCAGACCCCGTTCAGATCCAGCGTTGGCCGCGCCCACCGTCGCTCCAACTCCGAGTAGCCCGGCTCACCCCAAAGCGCCGGCGCCCCCAACTTGGCGAGGAACGCCTCGCGGTCGAACGGGACGGCGGCGATCTCCTCGCGCTCGGCCGGCGTCAGATCCTTGACCCGGTCGTAGAAGCCCTCAACCGCGACCCGCCCCTCCGGCGTATGGAACGTCGCTGCCAGCTGAATGATCGCCTGGACGGCGTTCGGCGCGATTGC
>JALYMD010000830.1 GCA_030773875.1 Chloroflexota bacterium
GTGCTGGGGGAGCGGTGCCGGGTCCTGGAGCGGGAGCGCGTTCGGGTCAAGGCCCATACCCGCTTCCACTGGTGGCCCCAGGAACGCCACCCCAGGAACCTCTCGTGATCATCCGGAGGACGTATGAATACGTCTTTTGGCAGATGCGCTTCGTAGCGCCGTGGCGCACGATAGAGCTGTGCTCGCCCTTTGACCCGCTGAACCGGGGAGTGTCGAGGGTGGGGCTTTGCCTTACCCGTTTTGTCAATTCGCCCTTTCTTTGATTTGGTGTTTTGACCTTCATACCTCCACAGTCATGGTGAGAAGCATCACAACCTGCCGTTCGGCCAGTGCCGTTAGGGGTTTTTCCTCTATCCCTGACCCAGGGTTGCTGCTACCGTGACGCCACCTCGGCCACGATGGAGCCTGGCGTGGTCTTTCTTGCCTCACCCATCCGCCGGGCGGAGTGAGTGGCGAGCAGGGGCCTGATCGGCCTGGCCGGGTTTGGCGTACCCGTCCACCGTGCACGTCCTCGCGGCCCCCATCCCGCCGGTCGGATCCACCGTGAGCGGGGGGGGAGAACAACCAGATCACGGGATCCCGGCCCACCTGAGAGGAGCGATGAACACAGTGGAGGCCGGCCCGAACGGGGCGCCGAGGACCTGCCTGCGGGCACTTGTGGTCGAAGACAACCTCGAGATCCGTCGTCTGCTGGCCGACGTCCTGGTCGAGCGCGGCCACGAGGTGGTCGCGTGCCCGGACGGCGAAGCTGCCTGGGCTGCCTGCCAACGGGAGGCGTTCGGTCTGATCTTGTTGGACCTGGGGTTACCGGGCATGGATGGGCTGGAGTTGTGTCGCCGGCTCCGCACCTTGCCGCATGGCCACCAGAGCGTGGTGGTGGTCCTGACCGCCCGCTTCGGCGCCAACCACCTCGAGGCGGCGCTCGCGGCCGGGGCCGACGACTACCTCGCCAAGCCGTTTGACCTGCGGTATCTGGAGCGCCGCCTCGCCATTGCCGAACGCCAGGCGGCGGCACTGCAGGCACGGGCCTCGGCAGAGGAGGCCATTCGCACGAACGAGGCGCGCTTCCGCTCGCTGATCCACAACGCGGCGGACGTCATCCTCATCCTCGCCCCCGATGACACCCTGGCTTACGTCAGCCCGGCGACGGAACGGGTGCTGGGCTACGCACCCGAGGACCTGATCGGCGCCGACCCCTTCGCCCTTGTTCACCCTGATGATGTGGCCCAGGCCCGGAGCCACTTGGCGCACCTCGCTGCCACCCCGGAGGGTCAGGGCGCCACCGCTTTTCGCTCCCGCCGTCGGGACGGGTCGTGGCGCTGGCTCGAGGTGATCGGCACCAACCTGCTCGCCGACCCCAGCGTCGGCGGGATCGTCGTCAACGCCCGCGACGTCACCGAACGCAAGGCGCTTGAGGAGCAACTTGCGCGCGCGGCGATGACCGATCCGCTGACCGGCTTGCCCAACCGGGCGCTCTTCCTCGACCGCCTCGGTCAGGCCCTTGACCGGGCCGGGCCGGGCAAGTCGGAGGTCGCCGTCCTCGTCCTCGACCTGGACCGCTTCAAGGTGATCAACGACAGCCTCGGGCACGACGCCGGTGACCGAGCTCTCGTTGCGGTGGGGGAGCGTCTGGCAGCCTGTCTCCGTCCTGGTGACACGGTGGCCCGGTTCGGCGGCGACGAGTTCATGGTGCTCCTCGAGGACTGCTCGGACACGCAGGCCACCGAGGTCGCGCGGCGCATCCTCGCCGCGTTGCGGGTGCCCCTCCGGGTCAACGGGCACGACGCGGTCGTCGACACGAGCGTCGGCATCGCCCTCAGCGGCCCGGCGCTGCGTGTCCCCGCTGACCTGCTCCGGGCAGCGGATACTGCGCTGTACCGGGCCAAAGCCGCCGGGAGGGGGACGGCGGTCATCTTCGAGGCCGGGATGTACGCCGATGCCGTGGTGCGGCTGGACCGGGAGACCGATCTGCGGGCGGCAGTCGCGCAGGGCCACCTCCGCCTGCAGTTCCAACAGGAAGTCGAGCTCGGCACGGGACGGATCGTCGCGCTGGAGGCGTTAGTACGGTGGGACCGCCCCGGCCACGGGGTGGTCGCCCCCGAGGACTTCATCCCCGTGGCCGAGGAGACGGGCCTGATCCTCCCGCTGGGGCACTGGGTCCTGGCGGAAGCCTGCCGCCACGCGTGCTCTTGGTCGGTGCCCGGCGACGCCGACGTGGCTCCAGCCGTCAGCGTCAACGTGTCAGCCACGCAGCTCCGGCAGCCCGACTTCGTCGCCCAAGTGGCGCGCGTCCTCCAACAGACGGGGCTGGCGGCGAGCCGCCTGACGCTTGAGGTGACGGAACGGGTGTTTGTCGAGGACGCGGTCGCGACCGGCAAGGCCCTGCACGAGGTGAAGGCGTTGGGGGTCGGACTGGCAATCGACGACTTCGGAATGGGGTACTCGTCGTTGGACTACCTGCGCCGGCTGCCGGTCGACACGCTCAAGATCGATCGCTCCTTCGTGAGCGGGGTGGGCAACGAGGCCGAGAACCGGGCGATCGTGACCGCCATCGCCGCGCTGGGACATGCGCTGGGCATGACGGTCACGGCGGAGGGCATCGAGACGGCGGAGCAGCTGAACCAGGCCCGGAGCATGGGCTGTGACCACGGCCAGGGGTACCACCTCGGGCGGCCCCTGGACCCCGCCGCGCTCCCTGCCCTGCTGGGCGCCACCCCAACTGAGGTCGAAGTAGGGGCACATTGGTCGCATTGATCTGCACGCGGGTGGCTGCGGACAAGTACGTTTACCGGAGCCATTGTCCCGATGCGACGTGTCATCGTCGGCGTTAGTCGGCGCGGTCTTGGCTCGATCGGTAGGCTCTGCTTCCTCCAGTTGGCTGCTCGTCTGAGCGCGACTTGAGATAGCGGTAGAGGGTCGCGCGGGAGATCCCCAAGGTCCCCCAGATCGTGGCGATGTCGGTCGTTCCGCCGTTGTAGAAGGCCTGGGCCAGGGAGAGCCGTTTCGGGTCGGCCAGCTTCTTCTGCCGCCCGCCCGTCCGGCCCAGCGCCCGCGCCACCACCAGTCCCGCGTTGGTGCGTTCGCGGATCAGGTCGCGCTCGAACTCAGCCAGGGCGCCGAAGACGTGGAAGACCAGCTTGCCGTCCGTGATGGTGGTGTCGATCTGCTCGGTCAGGCTCTTGAAGCCGATCCGCGGTCCCGTAGGAGAGAGACTGTCTCAATCAGGTGCTGGAGGGAGCCGCCAAGCCCGTCCAGCCGCCAGACGACCAGAGTGTCGCCCGGCCGCGCGTAGGCCAATGCGTCCTCCAGGACCGGCCGATCGGCCTTGGCCCTGCTGGCCATCTCAGTGAAGAGCTTGCCGCAGCCGGCCGTCGTGAGGGCGTCCAGTTGGAGGTCGAGGGTTGGTTCCCCGGTCGAGACCCAAGCGTAGCCGACATCCATACCCACATCATCTCAAAACTTAGACCGCAACCCAGGGAGCAAAACGAAGATTGTCGGATGGGTTACAAGACAGCACTCCGTACACAAACCCATGTCTCTCACGCCCACTCGCTGAATGTCTCTGAAACGGCCGTCTTCCGAAAGACAGCAAACGTTTGGCACTCTGCCTCGATACTTCCGCTCACACGAGACTGCCTCGTTCTTCCTTGCCCTGATGGAGGCAGCTCAGCCAGCCTTCCAGCGCACTCCTTTCTAGGCGTAGCGCTGACTCAAGTTGGCGGATAGAAGGCCGGGTTGAACCGCCGAGCGCAGAACCTGGTTGCCCGCGACAGATCGATGTCGTGCACCAACAACTGCTCCCGGCCATAGGGCACGTAGGCCAGACAGTCCCCGTCCGGACCGATCAGGCTGGTTGCAGAATCCTGACCTGCCCCCCGAAAGCTGGTCCGGCGAAAATGGGAGTCCTCTGGGGGTGAATGGCACCCCAAGGAGGACGGTATGCGTCGGAGCCGGTTCTCAGAGGAACAGATCGTCGGTGTCCTGAAA
>JALYMD010000831.1 GCA_030773875.1 Chloroflexota bacterium
CTGCAACCCGGCTCCTCCTCGCTCCGAGGAGCGATCCGTGAACGACATGTGTTAGGGGGTGACCCAGCCACGGCAAGGCAGGGGCGACAAGGCGGAGTATACACCGCCCCCTCCACAAACACGGGCCGCGTGCAACGTCACGCGAGACTGGTGGCGAGTCCACTTCGCTGTGCCTACCGCTACCCTGGCAGGGACTCACCGCCCTCCGTATGGAACAACCTTGACACTCATGCCCTACCGCCGTAGGTTTCGAGGTGAGAAGGCAGGTGACGGAAACGCCTCCAACTCCCCTGCCTTTACCCCGTCCATGTCTCCGTCAGGCCAACTGCCGTGCTTGCCGCCTTTCGCCTACGCCCCCCGGAGGAATCTCCATGGCCTATCACCGCTTTGATGCCGTGATCGTCGGCGCCGGGGGTGCCGGCTTGATGGCGGCGATCCAACTTGCCGGCAAGGCCAACATCGCGGTCGTGAGCAAGCTCTACCCCCCCCGGTCCCATACGGGAGCTGCCCAAGGCGGCATCAGCGCGGCCCTCGGCAACACCGAGGAAGATCACTGGCAGTGGCACATGTTCGACACCGTCAAGGGGGGCGACTACCTGGTTGACCAGGACGCCGCGGCGGTGCTCTCTCGCGAGGCAGTCGACGCGGTCCTCGAGCTGGAACACATGGGCCTTCCCTTCAACCGAACGCCGGAGGGAAGAATCGACCAGCGGAGGTTCGGCGGCCATACCCGGAATTACGGTGAAGGTCCGGTCCGCCGGGCCTGCTTTGCGGCCGACCGAACGGGCCACATGATCATTCAAACGCTCTATCAGCAGGGCATCAAGCACAACGTCAACTTCTTCGATGAGCACCACATGTTGGACATCCTCTTCACGGAGGATGGTCAGTGCTGTGGCGTGGTGACGTTGGAGATTAAAACCGGCGAGATCCACACCATCCACGCGAAGGCCGTCCTGATCGCCTCCGGCGGCTTCGGGCGCGTATTCAAAATCACCTCGAACGCCATGGCCGGCACGGGCGATGGGGTCGCGCTCCCGTACCGCCGTGGCGTGCCGCTGATGGACATGGAGTTCTACCAGTTCCATCCAACCGGCATCTACAAGCTCGGCATCCTGCTCTCGGAGGCCGCACGCGGGGAAGGCGGCATTCTGCGAAACGGCAATGGCGAAGCATTTGCCGAGCGCTACGCCCCCACCCTTAAGGACTTAGCGCCGAGGGATATGGTCTCCCGCTTCATCTACCAGGAGGTCAAAGAAGGCCGTGGCATTGAGGGCAAGGATTATGTTCACCTTGACCTCACGCACCTTCCCCCGGACGTGATCGATGCCAAGCTGCCGGACATTACGGACTTCGCGCGCACGTACCTTGGAGTCGAGCCCAAGACGGAACTCGTGCCGATCCAACCTACGGCTCATTACGCAATGGGCGGCCTTCCCACCGACGTTGAGGGCCGCGTGATCCGGGACCCGAGATCCACTGTCATCCCCGGGTTCTACTCCGCCGGAGAAGCAGCGTGCGTGTCTGTCCACGGGGCCAACCGCCTCGGCACCAACTCGCTGGTTGACCTCGTGGTCTTCGGACGGCGCGCTGGGCGGCACATGTTGCAGTACATTGCTGAGGCCGACCTGCCTCCACTGCCCCGTGATCCAGAGTTCACGGCTCGTGCGGAGCTGGCCAACCTAATGGCTCGAACGAAGGGTGAGAACGTCGCCGATATCCGCGGCCACATGCAGGCCGTGATGATGGACAAGGTATCCGTCGTTCGCGAGGCCAAGGGTCTGAGCGAAGCGCGTGAGACGATTGGTCAGCTTCGACAGGCATACCGTAACGTCGCAATTGACGATCATGGTGCGCAGTTCAATACAGATTTGCTCGAGGCGCACGAGCTTGGCTGTATGCTCGACTGCGCCGAGGCCATCGTCGAGGGAGCTCTCGCCAGAGAAGAGAGCCGAGGAGCCCACTACCGGGACGATTTCCAGAAGCGCGACGATGCGAACTGGCTGGCCCACACCCTCATCTACAGGAGCTCCGGCGGGTTGCGAATGGAGAAGAAGCCCGTCACCATCACGGAGTTCGAGCCAAAGGAGCGCAAGTACTAACGAGCCGACGGCCGCGAAGACAACGGCAACGGCTCACCAAGGAGCTTTCTGTGGAGGTCACCCTTCGGATCAAGCGGTACAACCCGGACAATGACGTCAAGCCGCACTTTGAGGAGTACGCGGTGGACGTCGAGCCGACCGATCGCGTGCTGGATGCACTCAATCAGATTAAATGGCACCAGGACGGCACGCTCACCTACCGCCGGTCGTGCGCCCACGGCGTCTGCGGCTCCGACGCGATGCGTATCAACGGCCGTAACCGCCTTGCCTGCAAAATCCTTATGCGGGAGCTAGGCAGGAAGATCACCCTGGAGCCGCTAATCGGCTTCAAGGTCATCAAAGACCTAGTCGTCGATATGGACCAGTTCTTCGCCAGCTACAAGTCCGTAAAGCCGTACCTGATTGCCGACGACTCCCCCAGCGCCAGCGAGCGGCTACAAAGCCCGGAGGATCGAGAGCGTTACGACGACACGACGAAGTGCATCCTCTGCGCCGCCTGTACGACCGCATGCCCGATCACCTGGACCAGCGAGGAGTTCGTCGGCCCGGCCGCCATTGTCAACGCCCATCGCTTCATCTATGACAGCCGCGACCAGGGGGCAGCGGATCGGCTCCGGATTCTCAACACGCGGTCTGGGGTCTGGCGGTGCCGAACCATCTTCAACTGCACTGACGCGTGCCCACGCGGCATCGAGATCACTCGAGCGATCGAGCAGGTCAAGCGGGCGTTGCTCTACGAGCAGGTCTGATCTCTCCGGCCGAGACCGATGCCGGGGCCGAGGTGCCGATCCTTGGCTGCTACCAGTCGTCTTCGTCCACGAGACGACGGAACAGGGCATTGAGTTCCTCGTCCGAGAAGTAATGAATCGTGGGCGCGCCGCCCGGACCGGTGCGATTCCGCTTGAAGTTCACCTTGGTACCCAGGGCTGTGCGGAAGCGATCCTCCAGGCGGGCGGACTCGAGGTCGGTCTCAGACGTTGAAAGGTCGCCCCTGGAGGTCGTTTCGCCCCACCGACGTACCAACTCTTCGGTTTGTCGCACCGTCATTCCGCGCTTCACCACGATCTGAAGAGCTGCGACCTGATCGGCGGCGGTGAGGAGGCCGAGCAACGCCCTCGCGTGACCTTCAGAAATCATCCCGGCATTGAGCGCCGCCTGGATCTGCTCCGGAGCGGCCAGCAGACGCAAGGTATTGGTCACGCTGACCCGCGAGCGTCCCACCCGTTCGGCTACCCGGGCTTGGGTCAATCCGAACTCCTCGATCAACTGGCGATATGCGGCAGCCTCCTCCAGCGGAGAGAGGTCCGCTCGCACGACGTTTTCCACCAGCGCGAGCTCAAGCATTGCCTGCGGCGCGGCGTCCTTCACCAGGACTGGGACGACCGTCAATCCGGCGAGGCGGGCGGCGCGCCATCGGCGCTCCCCCGCAATGAGGACGTAATGCTCGCGCTCCTCGCCCCGCGTCACAATCAACGGCTGGATGATCCCGTGAGCACGGATCGATTCCGCCAGCGTTTCCAGCTTCGCCGGATCAAGGTTCGCCCGTGGCTGATAGGGGTTTGCCTCGATGGCGTTGATATCGACCTGGAGATTCGGGCCGCCCAGCTCGCGGTCTGGCAAGGTGGGGATCAACGATCCAAGGCCGCGTCCGAGACCTCCTCGCCGCGCACCTGGACCAACGCCCGGACGCTGTGGCGCCGGAGCGTCCGCCTGATCGAGCTGAGGCGGGGAATCCCCCATCAAGACCACCATTTCCGTTCGTTCGACCGTCGGCAGCGCCAAGTCTAGCACTGACAGGCCCCGGCATGGATGCTCGGGCGGCCGTCTAGACACCCCAAGCACCGGTGCCTGTGCCGTATACTTTCTACCCTGCCGCCCCGTCCTGGGCGGCGGTTTCGTGTCTGCCGTTCGGCACGGCCATGCCGTAGCGGCCGGGAGCATAAGACGCCATTGGAAGCTATCCTCGGCGCTATCGTCTACGGCGCGATTCTGCTCAGTGTGTATGGCGTGGTGTACTGGGCACATCGGGCGCAGACCGATCGCTCCGCCTTCGTTGGCCTCTACCTGCTGCTCTGCTTCCCGGGTGGACTGCTGGCCCTTTGGGGCTTTGCGACACTCGTCGTCAATGGCGAGTCCTGGGGCTGGCGCTTCCTGCTGCCGGGGCTCGGTCTAGCGCTGCCGCTGATCAAACCCGTTCGCCGCCTGTTTGCGACGTTCACCCCCATGAACCCGGACTCATCTGTCGACATGGTTGGCCTGAGCGCTCTCCTCGCCGCGCTGAGCCTACTCGCACTCGTCGTCGCGCAATCGAACGGCAACGCGATCGATCCAGACGCCCTACAATCACCCAACCCAACTGATCTCCTTGTGCAGGCCCTCTTCCTGACTCTCATGGCCTATGTGCTCGTCGGGGTCGGCTCCACGCGATCTTTCCGGCAAGCAACTGAGCGCCTTGGTCTCGCTGTACCCCGTCCCCGGGTTGTTTTCATCGCACTCGGAGCCGTCCTCGTGGGCCTCGTGTTCAGTGCGGTGGGTGGCGCGCTCACGGCCCAGTTTCAGCCCGATCTCTACGATCAAGTGGCGAATGTCACAACTGAGCTTACGGCCGAGGTGCAGAATCCAATCGGCGCCCTACTACTTGGCATCACGGCAGGTGTCGGTGAGGAACTTCTCTTCCGCGGGGCAATTCAGCCGCGCTTTGGGCTGCTCCTGACCTCCCTGACCTTCGCATTTCTCCACGCGCCTCAGTACGGGTTCTCGTTCGTGATACTGGGTCTCTTCGGAGTTGGCCTCGTGCTCGGCATTGAACGGATGCGCTACGGGACCGTCCCCGCTATCATCACCCACGCCGTGTTCAACACGCTCGCCGTCCTCGCTGAGACCTACCTATAGGGGAAGCGAGCAACGGGGGGTGTAACGAGGCGGGCTTCATCCGCGCAGCGACGCCACCGAGGAGGCTAACTTGGAGCTGGTCGAGATTCGGGATCTAGATGGCCCCAATATCTTCCTGCTTTAGCCGGCCATCAAGGTGGAGTTCGCCTGGTCGGACGTCGATGTCACGCCCGACCGACTAGTGGATCTTGCCCGCCGCGGCGCTCCGCTTGCCTCAAACGCGGAGCCGGGAGCCGGACTTGAGGGCCTCAGCCAGGTCGCCCGAGAGATCGTCGCTGCGCTGCACCGGCTGGCTGGCCTAGAGGTGCCAGAAATCGTCTCGAAACCCCTGGAGACTCCAGGGCGGATGGTAGTCGCTTACGCCTGGCAACGACGAGCCTTCGCCCTTGGCGTAGCCAAGATTCTCGCCGGCCTCGTCACCGGGGATGGCCTGGAGCCTGGTGCTACAGACCACCTGAAATCCCTGCTATCAAATCCTCCAGACGAGCAAGACCGCCCCGGATTCCTGCGGGATTCCGAGCGCACCGTGCCCATCATCGCCACCACGGGAACCAACGGCAAAACGACCACAACCCGGTTGATCGTTCACATCCTCCGGCGGACCGGTCGCCGCGTTGGCTGGTCATCCTCGACCGGAGTCTTTATCGAAGGAACCCAAGTCCTCGAAGGCGATTACACGGGGCCAACGGGCGCTCTCCGTGTACTTCAAGACCCTGAAGTGGACGTCGCCGTGCTGGAAACGGCTCGAGGCGGCATTCTCCTCCGGGGCCTCGCCTACGAAAGCAACGATGTCGGGGTCTTCACGAACATCAGCCCGGATCACCTCAACCTTCACGGCATTCGGACGGTCGAGGGACTGGCCGACGTGAAGGCGACGGTATTACGGGTCACTCGCGCCGATGGCTATGCCGTGCTCAACGCCGACGATCCTCTCGTCGTGGCGTTGAACGGCACCCTCCGGGCCCGACCATTTCTCATCTCCCGCCAGCACGACAATCCTCACGTCGCGGCGCACCGGCAGCAAGGCGGCACAACGCTTGTCGCCGACAACGGCGCCGTCTCCTTGACGATGAACGGAACCGAGACGCGGATCATCGACCTCGCGGAGATTCCGATGACCTTTGGAGGGCGAGCCGGGCACATGATCGAGAACGCTCTCTGCGGCGCGGCCGCCTGTCTCGGCCTGGGGCTATCTGTCGAGCAGGTGGCGGAAGGCC
>JALYMD010000832.1 GCA_030773875.1 Chloroflexota bacterium
GGCGGGTCGCCCGGTCGCGGCCCGCTGCGGCGGCAGGTGCGGTTCCAGCGCCGCCCACTGCTCGTCGGTCAGTTCTCGGTCTCGGCTCATCTCCCAACGTTACCACGCCTTTGAAGACACACCCTAAGAGATGACAACGGGCTGCAGGGAAGGTTGCCTGTCCGAAGGGGCGCCTCGCCACTGCATGGGGATGGGGAGAAGGGGGACCAAATCCCCTCGTGCTTCTCCTAACGCAGTGGACTGGTCGACCCCCGCGCCCGTCCGTGGAGGTGCTGGGACCGGATCGTTTGAGCCAGGATGGAGGTCAAGGGCGCAGCCACTCCACGAGAACCCGGCGCGGAATGCGACGACATGAGAGCGTGCCCAGGACTACCGCGGAGGTCGCGAGGAACGCCGCAGTGAGGGAAGAGCATGGGTGATCAGCAGGCCGGGCGATCGCAAAGTCGAGCAAGATGGGACGAAGCGACCAATACCGTCACCTTCGAGTTCTCCCGCACACATGCCGATCCGTGCCCAGCCGCCGAGATCGACGCGCTGTGGGCGATGCTCGGGGAGCAACTAGCCCGGCACCCAGCCCTCACGGCCTTCCGCACTGCCTGGCGCGCCAGGGGAAAGCCCATCAACGAGGATAGCCGCCCCTACGCCGTCTGGATTACCGAGGCAGAGGACGACGGGACGAGCGAGGGCGACTTTACCGTGCGCCTGCGCTACTAACAGCGCCTCCGTACGTCGGCTTGGGACTCACGGCGAGCAGATTTCGCGAACATTTCGATGCCGGTTCGTGACCCATTGCTCGAATTTCGGCCGCACCCGCGACCTACGCTGGGAGCACGATAGGGACGCTTAAAGAGCATCCCGGGACCGGATAAAGGCGGAGGAACGCGGTCATGAGCGGGACACAGAGGATCTTCGCCCGTCTGGGGCCGGTGGCGACCGTGCTGCTCCTGGTGGGCTTGGTGGCCGCGATCGGCACCGACGGGCGGCTCCCAGCGGCATCAACCCAGGTGCTGCTTGGCGTGCTGTTAGTGCTGGACGTGATTGCTGCCGGGTGGTTGACGCGTCCGCGCGATTAGCGCCCCGGTAGTCCCCCTGATACCCAACCATGCCGCGCACGACGCCCACTGTGATGGTCGAGGTCCCGGCAAACGCACCGTTACCGGTGCAATGACCAAGACGACATCCAGGCTTTCTACCCAGATCCTCAACCTAACCGCCGGACCAGACATGGGAGGGCTTCTTCGGGAACAGGACGGGCAGGAGGGCACGGGCCGGGTCCGTGGAGACGCAGCAGTCCGGGAAGGCGTGGCGGAGTTCGTCCAGTGACCGGAACCCGAAGAGGAGTTGCAGGAAGGTGAGGTCGGGGAAGGCCGCGTCGCCCGCCTCGACCCGCTCGGGCCTCCACCCATCGGCGGAGATGCGGCCCTCGTCGAAGCGGAGACGGAGGCAGGTGCGGTAGAAGCTGAGCGTCAGGTCGCCCGTGAAGCCGGCCTGGGCCGACGCCGCGAGGCGCCGTTCCAGGGCAGGCGCGATGCGGCGCACGAACGCCGGCAGGTCGGGCACGCGGATGTACCAGGCGTACGGGAAGCCGACCTTCGGCAGCTTGTCCGGGATCGTCTCATAGACCGGATGCTGCTCCCCCAGATGGAAGACGAAGGTCGCGAACTCCTCGCCGTCGCGCCGGGCGTAGGCGGCGCCAACCGAATCCAGATAGTGCAGCAAACTCGGGGTGACAGCCACGAGGGGCACGCCGGACTTGACCTCGTAGAGGCGAACGCCGAGTGCCGCTCCCCACAGTTTGCGGGAGTGGATCGCCAGGCCGACCGGCTCACCCGGCCGATCCTCAGCCTCGATCACGCGGAACTCCCTGCGGCTCCCGCTTTGCTCGCTCCGCCCCTCGACGTCGAAGCGCCAGAGCGTCTCATCGCGCACGGAGGCGACGACGGAGCGGGCGGTGGCTTGCCGGTACATCCCCGCGATGAACGGCAGGTCGTTTGGGGTGGGCCTGCGGAAGAGGAACCGCTCCCGGTCGCCGTCGTTCAGCCTGGGCACGAGGGACGGGAAGCCGGCGCGGTGGGCGTCGAGGCTGAGCGCCATCTCGTAGCCGAACTGCCGGTAGTACCAGGGGATGCCGGTGATACCCTGGGCCAACTCGCCCCGTTCAGCGCTCCAACGATGGATCTGGTCGAACTGGGCGCGAACCAGGCCGCGCCGCCGGTAGGCGGGATCGGTGCTGACGACATCCGGCTGCCCGAACGGGAACGGGACGCCGTCGTAGGTCCAGGTCTGGGAGAGGAGCGCCATTGAGGAGACGATCTTCCCCGTGGCCGTCTCCTCGACGAGCGTGAAGTCTTCTGGCCGGAAGGTGGGGTGCTTCCCGCTCATCAGGTCGAGGATCCAGTAATAGAGGCGCTCGAGCGGAGGCGTCTCGCCGATGTCGAGCAGGGTGTTGGCGTGGAACGCAGCCACCGCCTCCCCGTCCTCGCTCCTGGCCCGGCGCAGGACCAGGCCGTCCCCCAAATCACGACGGATGCCCTGCTCGTTCTGGCCGTATTCCGCCATGAACATCTCCTTCAACGGGGCTGGTCCTGCCCAGCGGGAAGGCACCTCGCTGCAGCCACCACCTTCTCACGGACGGGCGCGTGAGGCTCGAAGCACCGGGTGTTCCCGCAGCCGCTCCGAATTGATGCCCTCGGTGACGCCCGAAACGGCCGTTCGGTCATCCCCTCCTGGCCAAGTCCAGGACGTGGTCGCAGGGCACGAGGGACAACTATCTCTATAATCGGCTTCCTACCGTCCACCCACCAGAGGGAGGCAACGTGACGCACACGCAGAACGGCAAGGACATCTCGGCCAATCCGCTCGACCGGCTCGAATGGCGCCTGATCGGCCCCCACCGCGGGGGACGGGTTGTCGCCGTCGCTGGCGACCCTGCCAGCATCGGGGTCTTCTACTTCGGCTCCACCGGCGGCGGGGTCTGGAAAACCACCGACGGCGGTCAGTACTGGGAGAACGTCTCCGACGGTTTCTTCAAGCGCGCCTCCGTCGGCGGCCTCGCCCTTTGCCCGGCCGACCCCAACGTCATCTACGCCGCCATGGGCGAGGCCACCATCCGCGGCAACGTCTCCCACGGCGACGGCGTCTACCGCACTACCGACGCCGGCCGCACCTGGACCCACCTCGGCCTGGAGCGCACCCGCAACATCGGCAAGATCCGCGTTCACCCCTCCAACCCGGATCTCGTCTACGTCGCCGCCCTCGGC
>JALYMD010000833.1 GCA_030773875.1 Chloroflexota bacterium
GCTCTCTTCCAGGTGCTGCCGGGCCTCGTCGAACTCCCCCCGCGCCAGGACCAGCAGGCCGAGGTTATTGAGTGTGTCGGCGATCCCCGTCCTGTCGCCGATCTCGCGCCGGATCGTCAGGCTGGCCGCGTAGCGCCCGGCAGCGGCCGGATCGTCCAGGTCGAGGAGCACGTTGCCGAGGTTGTTGAGCGCCCTCGCCCGCAGGGCGGGCGGCGCCTCCCCCGGCGTCGCCAGCGCCCGTTGGAGCCAGTCGCGCATCTCGCGTGGTCGGCCGCGGATCTCCCAGGGTCGCCAAAGGGCGGTCGTCAGCCGCAGCGCGGCCTCTGCTTCTCCCTCGGAGACGAACCAATCGAGGGCCGCGCGGAGGTTGTCCGCCTCCGCATCGAGCCGTTCCAGCGCCGTCCCTTGATCCGCCCCCGCGACCGCTGGCTCCAGCGTCTCGGCCAGTTCCAGGCACCACGCCGCGTGGCAGCGGCGGATTGCCGCACTCTCCCCGGCTGCCTCCAGTCGCTCCAGCCCATACTCCCGGATCGTCTCAAGCATCGCGTAGCGTGGCTCGATTCCCCCTCCGCCCGGACCAGGCCGTGGTCGACGAGGGACGCCAGCAGGTCGAGGACGGGAGTCGGGGAGTCGACTTCCCGACTCACAAAATCCGCAGCATCCAGCGGCCAGCCGCCGGCGAAGACGGCGAGGCGGCGGAAGAGGGTCTGCTCCTCTGGGTTGAGCAGATCGTAGGACCAGGCGATGGTGTCGCGCAGGGTCTGCTGGCGCGCCGGCAGGTCGCGCGGGCCGGCGGTCAGGATCTGGAGCCGGTGGGAAAGGCGGGCGAGCAATGCCCGCGGGGAGAGTACTGACGTCCGGGCGGCGGCAAGCTCGATCGCCAGAGGCAGGCCGTCCAGCCGGCGGCAGATCTCGGCCACTGTGCGGGCGTTCGCGGCGTCGAGGAAGAAGGAAGGGCGAGCGGCCTGGGCCGTGCGGACGAAGAGTTGAACGGCCTCCGAACTCATCAGGTCGGTCGGATCTTGCTCCTGGGCCGATGGCAGCCCAAGTGGGGCGACCGGGAACTCCCGCTCACCCCGGATGCGGAGGGGTACCCGGCTCGTGACCAGGGCAGTCAAGTGGGGGCAGGCAGCCAGCAGCTCGGCTAGGTGCGGCGCCGCCGCGACAACCTGCTCCATGTTGTCAAGGAGGAGCAGCACCCGTGCCGGGCGGAGCGCGTTAAGGATGGCGGTCGTCGGGGTCCGGTCCGGCTCTTCCCGGAGGCCCAGCGTTCGCGCGATCGCCTGAATCACCGCATCCGGAGCAGTCAGGGCGGCCAGGGGGACGAAGACCGTCCCATTGGCGCGGATCGCGTCGCCGTTCTGCTCCAGCTCCCTCGCGACCGCCAGCGCCAGCCGCGTCTTGCCAACCCCACCGGGACCGGTCAGCGTCAGCAGCCGCGTGTCGTCCCGCCGCAGCATGTCCAGGGCCTCCGCCACCTCGCGCTCACGCCCAATCAGGGGCGTCAGCAGGATCGGGAGCGGAGGCAGCGGACCAATGCCGCGCGAGTGGGGCGCAAGCGGCACCGGCTCGTTTGCGGGGCGGTCTTGTGGCACGGCAACGGGCATGGCGGGAGGCGGTCCCTCGTGGATGATCGTGATTGGTTCGCATGGATGATGGCGACCGCGCGCCGCCGCGTCAACCGAGCGACAGCCGGGGCAGAGGGAACACCGGCAGCTCCACGACCTCCCAGCGGACACCGGTAGCCTGGATGATTCACCAATGCGGTTTTCGTCAGCGGGGTTTAGCCGGCTTCGTGGTTTGAGCGCGGAAGTTTAGCCCCGCGTCGCAGCGCGACGGCGAACGCCCTTTATGAATGATCCGGGATAGGGGAGTGCCGGCGATTGGCTGAGGTGGTTAGCGCGCCGCGCGTGCCCGGCGCCGATCCCTATCCCTTGATGCCGGTGTGGGAGACGCCCTCGATGAAGAAGCGCTGGGCGAGGAAGAAGAGCAGCACCATCGGCAGGGTGAAGACGACGGAGGCGGCCATCCAGAGCGCCCACTGGGTCTCGTAGTCCGACTTGAACATGCCCAGGCCCAGCGACATCGTGTACTGGGACGGCTTGTTCAGGTAGATCAGCGGGACCATGAAGTCGTTCCACTTTGCCTGGAACTCGAAGACGCCCACGGCAACCAGGGCCGGCTTGATCAGCGGCAGCATGATGTTCCAGTAGATCCGAAGGTAGCTCGCGCCGTCCACCCGCGCCGCATCCACCAGATCCTGCGGGATCGAGAAGAGAAACTGTCGCAGCATGAAGATGTAGAACGCCGAGCCGAAGAGGTTGGGCACCCAGAGCGGGTAGAAGGTACCCACCGCGCGCAGTTCGTTCCAGATCAGGAAGGTCGGCACCAGGGTGATCGCCCCCGGCAGCATGTAGGTGGCGATCACCAGGCTGAAGAGCTGCTTGCGGCCCCGGAAGCGCAGGCGGGCGAAGCCGTAGGCCACCAACGAGCTGGAGAAGATGACGGTGACGACCCCGAGCGCGCTGACCACCAGAGTGTTCCAGAGCCACTGGCCCACCGGCGCGTAGCGGAAGACATCGGCATAGTTCTTCGGGGTGAACGGGTCCGGGATCCATCCGGGTGAAAAGACCTCGGCCGGCGGCTTGAGCGAGGTGAGCACCAGCCACAGAAACGGCAGGCTGAAGAGCGCCGAGAGCCCGAAGAGCGCCAGGTAGAGCCCGATCTGGTTCGGCTCCACCCGGCGTCGCCCCGGTCCGCGCCGAACCCGCGACTGCGCCCCGGCCTGTGCCTGTGGCGCCGCGAGGGGGCGCGATCCCGTGTTTACCGCCATACCGTTACTCCGTTGCGAGACGCCAGGTGTCAGACGCTAGATGCGAGATGTCAAATGTCAGACCGGGTTAGTCGTTGCCTGCCTCGTAGTAGACCCACCGTTTGGAGAGGCGAAACTGGACGAGGGTGATCGCGACGATCACCAGGAAGAGCAGCCAGGCGATCGCCGAGGCGTAGCCCATCTGGAAATACTCGAAGCCCCGCTTGAACAGGTACATCACCACGAACAGCGCCGAATTCTCCGGACCACCGTTCTTGTCGAACATCACGTAGCCCTGCGTGAAGACATTGAGCGAGCTGATCGTGCTGATCGTCGCCACGAAGAAGGTCACCCCGGAGAGCATCGGCAGGGTCACGTCCCGGAAGCGCCGCCAGGAGCCGGCGCCGTCCAGCTTGGCCGCCTCGTAGAGATCCGTCGGGATGCCCTTCAGTCCGGCCAGAAAGATGATCATCGCGCCGCCGAGCAGCCAGAGTTGGGAGATCACGATCGTCGGCTTGGTCCAGAGCGGATCGACCGTCCAGGCGGGCGCCGGCAGGTTCAGGGCTCGAAGACCCTGGTTCACCAGCCCCGCGTTGGGATTCAGGATCCAGATCCAGAGATAGGCTGTCGCCACCGCCGGCGTGATCGAGGGCAGGTAAAAGATTGTCCGGAAGAAGCCCCGCATCTGGCGGGCCTCGTTCAGCAGCAGCGCCACCCCCAGCGCGGTGATCACGTGCAGCGGCACGTAGAGCACCGCATAGATCAGGGTGTTGCGCAGCGCCTTCGGCAGCAGCGGGTCGTCGGTCAGCAGCGTGCGGTAGTTATCCAGGCCGACCCAGCGTGCCGGTTGGAGGACGTTGTAGTTGGCGAAGCTGAAGTAGAGCGAAGCAATTAAGGGACCGAGCGTAAAGATCAAAAACCCGATCGCCCAAGGGCTGATCGCGATCCAGGCCGCCCGGGTCTCCTCCGAGACCCAACGCCGTCTGGGCACCGCCGCATCCCCCGGCAGCGTAACCTCCGCCATCCTGTGACTCCTCCGCGCGGCCCGCTGCCCAGTGACCACGACCGTTAGGCCGGCAGGAAGGCGTTGATCGCGTCCTGAGCGTTCTGGTCTGCCGTCTCCAGCGCCTCCGCGGGAGGCTTCTCGCCCCGCAGCGCCGGCAGCACACCATCCTGCTGCATGATGTCGTCGAGTTGCTTGCCAACCGGTGAGGAGGCGATCTCCCGGGTCGGGCTGGCGGCCAGGACCTGCGGGAAGAGCTTGACCGCGTTGTCGAACTTGGGATCGATCGGCTCGTAGACCTGGTCAATCTGGGCCTGGTCGGCCGTCTTGCTGCCGGTGAGGGACGGGAGGTAGGGCTGGCCGGCCTCCTCGCGGGCGGCCTTGACCGCATTCGCCCCGATCAGCCACGTCTCGTCCGTATGCATGAACTTGATGAACTCCCAGGCGGCCTCCGGATCCTTGGCACCGGCCGGGATCGTCCAGGCGCGGCCGCCGGTGAAGCTCGTCATGCCATCACCACCCCGGGGTTGGATCGGCAGGACCGCGAAGTTGAGGTCCGGCGCCACCCGGGCGATGATGCCCATCATCCAGTTCTCGTAGACGGACATGGCCACCTGGCCGCGAGCGAATTGCTCGTCACCCTGCCAGGTGGTGGCCACAGCTTCGTAGGATTTGAAGCCGCCCTGGGCGTCGTAGGTCTTGACGGCCCAGTCGAGCGCCTCGACGACCTTCGGGTCGTTGAAGGTCGCCTCGCCGTCCTCACCGAGGAAGTGACCGCCGTTCGCGCCGCTCCAGAGGTAGATGCCCCCCGCTTGGATCTTGGTGTCGAAGCCCCAGCGGTCCACCTGGTCGCCGTTGCGCTTGACGAGTTGGGCTCCGAGGTCCGTCAGTTGCTCCCAGTTGCCGGTGTTGACGGCGCCGATGTCGCTGACTCCCGCCTCGTTGAGGGCGTCCAGGTTGACATACAAGACCTTCACGTCCATGCCGCCCGGGATGCCGTAGACCTGGCCGTCGTAGGTGGCTTCGTTGAAAGCGGCTTCGTAGAAGCGGCCCGTGTCGTACGTATCCCGCTCGATAAACTCCGTCAGCGGCTGCAGAACGCCGCGGGCAGCCCAGCTTGCGATGGCGAAGCGGTCCAGCCAGAGCAGGTCTGGCACCTGACCGGAAGCAGCGGCGGTAAGCAACTTCTGGTCGTCGAACTCCGGCACGATCTCCAGCTTGATCGTCGGGAACGCTTCCTTGAACGCGTTGACGCGGGCAAAGGCGAGCGGGTTGGTCTCCTCGACGCCGAAGCCCCAGGAGGTGATCGATGCCTCGCGGCTGAACCCGCTCTCCTGCGCCCAAGCGGCCCGCGGGCCGCGGCCGCCGGGTCCGATCAGCGCGGCGGCCAATGCGCTGCCGCTGAGGGCCGCCGAACCGCGAAGCACCTGCCGCCGGCTCAGCGTCCGTTCGCCCAGCAGCATCCGACCCCGTCGTCCGATCTGCTTCTCCACGTCTTTCCCCCCTCCTCAGCCTGAGCAGCGAGCACACCTAATGTCCGCTGCGTCATGCTGACGCCGTCTCCCTGCCTGAACCAGCCACAGCTTCCCCGAATCACAAATAACGTGCAAGCCACGTGCCAGGTCCATGCTGATCGATCTCGTCCCGGCAGGTCCGACCCTAGTGCGCCCCAGCCGGGTAGCAGGTGCCATGCTCGCCAGGTGATTCCGGGTGATACGGATACGACAAGTGCTGCCA
>JALYMD010000834.1 GCA_030773875.1 Chloroflexota bacterium
CCGTGGTACGCCCGGCGCAGGGCTACCACCTTGGCGCGGCCGGTGGCGAGGCGGGCGAACTTGAGCGCCGCCTCGACCGCCTCCGCGCCGGAGTTGGAGAGGAAGGCGCGGGTCAGTCCCGGGGGCGAAATCTCCCGCAGGGCGAGGAGCAGCGCGGCGCGGACGTCGTTGCCGAAGCTCTGGTGCCCGGTAGTCAGCGTGGCGAGCTGGTCCGCCAAGGCGGCGACGTATTCGGGGTCGGCGTGGCCGAGCACAGCGACGCCGTAGTTGCTCATCGCGTCCAGGTAGCGGCGCCCATCGGCGTCGAAGAGGTAGGCTCCTTCCCCCCGCACGAGGGCAATGTCCCGCTTGGCGTAGAGCGGGAGTTGCCCGTCCCGCTCGATCTGGCCGATGGTCGCGGTGTCGAGGGTGGCGATGGTCACGGCGGCTTCCTCCTGTTCCTCGGTGCTAGGTTAGCGTTTCGGGCGACGGCCGGGGCCGTCACGTCACCGTTGGGAGGACGCTGGACGACGATCTCGAGGCTCGTCCTTCTGAACGTCGCTGCCCTCTTCTTGGTATTCCGACAGATCGGCGACGGGCGGTTTGGCAACGCCAAGGGATCTCGGCGTCAGAAGGGGCGCCGCTTGCTGCGTCCCTTCGAGGCCGGCAGACCGCAGACGCGCGACCACAGCAGCCACCGAAACGGTCGGATCGCAGCGGACCACGTTCTCGTCCTCACCCGGCGGCTGGAATCCCACCGCGACCTGGGCGAAATCCTCGTCCCGCACGTCGTAGCGCAACGGGGCGGCGCGGTTCCGCAGCAGCCGGTCCCGGGTCTCCGATTCCGGCATATCGAGGTAGACGACCATGGCGACGGCGCCCGCCCGCCGTGCCGCCCGGCGCAGCCGCTCCCGGTGAGCGCGGCGGAAGTTGGTCGCGTCGAAGACGACAGAGCAGCCCTCGTTCAGCAGGCCATCGAGGCGGCGGTAAGACTCCCGGTAGGCGGCGAGCCAATCCTCGCGGGTGATGACCCCGCCGTCCAGCCCGGCCCCACGCTCGACGTTGACAGCGTCCAGTTCTAGGTGGACGAACCGGAGCCGCGCCGCCAGCTCCCGCGCCAGCGTCGACTTCCCGGAGAAGGGCAGCCCGCACATGATCAGTAGGCGGGGCGACGTCAACCGCTCCCCCTCCCTGACGCCCTCCACCACCCGCCGCTCACGTTCCCGCCGTCACTCCGGCGGCCCGCACCGTCGTCCCCTCGCCGGCCAGGGCGCGGGTGATCGGACGGTCGGCCCGGCCGTCGGCAAAGACGACACGGCCCACCCCGCGCGCGACCGCGCCTAGGGCCGCCTCGACCTTGACCGTCATTCTCCCAGATGCCGCGGCCAGCGCCGCCTCCGGCGCTCCGGCGTCGATCTCCCGCACCAGGGATCCCTCGTCGGCCAGATCGGCGAGGAGCCCCGGCGTGTCGGAGAAGAAGAGCAGCCCGTCCGCGCCCAGCGCCACCGCAAGCTCCAGCGCCAGCTTGTCGCCGTCCACGTTGATGGGAACGCCCCCCTCGCCCAGCGCGGGCGGGGTGAGCACCGGGAGGTACCCGGCCTGGAGCAGGAGCCGGACGAGCGCCGGGTCGACCGCTTCGATGGTGCCGGCATGGTCGTCCCGCAGCACCTTTGGCTTGCCCTCCTCCGTGCCGCGCAGGACTGGCTTGCGGCGCCCCACCGCGATTCTCCCGTCCATCGCGCTTACACCGACCGCGTTCACGCCTGCTGCCTGGAGCCGCGCCACCAGGGTCTTGTTGACCTTGCCGCAGTAGGCCATCAGCATCGCGTCCATCGTCGCGGCGTCCGTGTAGCGGCTGACCCGCCCGCTCGCAGAGGTGATCATCCGCGGCGGCATGCCGAGCGCGCTGCTGAGGCGGCTGAACGCGGCGTTCCCACCATGCACGACCACGGCCTGCTCCGGCAGGGACGCGAGATCAGCGGCAAAGTTGCCGTAGCCGCCCTCCTCGATGGCGGCCCCGCCGCCAATCTTGATCACGAGCATGGGCGTCTCCTCCCGCCACCGCGACCGGGTCGCGCTCCCAGCGCCACCACAAGATGGCCCCGGCGAGTTTCCCGCGGCTAGATCGGGTGCAGGCCCGGGAAGCCGAGGCCAGTTGTCTCATCCAGGCCGCAGCGGATGTTGTAGGACTGGACGGCCTGGCCAGCGGCGCCCTTCATCAGGTTGTCCAGGGCGGCCATCACGACCAGGCGGTCGGAGTCCGGGTCACGCTCGAAGCCGACGTCGCAATAGTTGCTGCCGGAGAGGATTTTCGGCTCGGGGTAGCGGTGGACGCCGCCTGCCTCCTTGACCAGCCGCAGGAACGGCTCGACCTTGTAGGCCGACCGGTAGATCGCCCAAATCTCCTTCTCCGGCAAGGGGCCCTTGAGGAAGACGTGGGAGGTGGCCAGGATGCCCCGCACGGCCTCCACGGAGGTGGCGGAGAAGGCGACCGGCGGCGCGACGCCGTCCACCGTCAGCGCCTGGACGATCTCGGCCGTGTGGCGGTGGCCGGTCGGCTTGAAGGATCGCATCGCGCCGCTTCGCTCCGGGTGGTGGGACCCGAGCCCCGGCGCGCCGCCGGAGCCGGAGGAGCCGGTCTTGGCCTCCACGACCACGGGCCGGGTCGTGTCCACCACGCCGGCCTGGTAGAGCGGATAAAGGCCGAGGATCGCCGTCGTTGCCATGCAGCCGGCGCTGGAGATGGCGTTCGCGCGGGCGATCTCGGCCCGGTGCAATTCCGGGATGCCGTAGACGAACTCCGCCAGGGCGGCCGGATCCGGGTGCTCGCGCCCGTACCACTTCGGGTAGCCGGCCGGGTCCCGCAACCGGTAATCAGCGCTGAGGTCGATCACGACGCCGGCCTTCTGGCGTAGCTCGGCCATCTTGCCCATCGCCACCCCGTGCGGCAGCGCCACGGAGAGCGCGTCGCAGGGCTCCAGCTTCTCCAGGCTCACGAATTTCAACTCGGTCCGCTTGCGCAGGTTGGGATGGACGGAGCGGACGAACTTGCCGGCGCTCCGCTCCGACGTCACCTGCCGGAGCGTCACCGCCGGGTGGTCCAGGAGCAGCCGCACCAACTCCCCTCCCGCGTACCCCGAACCCCCAATCACCGAGACATCTGCCATTACGTACCCCATCTCTTCCGTGGGCAACCCCGGGAAGCCATGCGAACAACTCAGCAGCAAAGAAAAAACGACGGGCCCCGTCTCGGCGCCGCGATAAGCCACGCTGCGCCGTCACCGCCGGTGGTCCGCGTCGACCGTGTGGTCCGCTAATAGTAACGGACTGTCGCGGTGACGACAGGCGACCGGCCACCTAGGCATCCCATGCTCGGAACTCGAGCCTCTCCTCCGGAGCCTTACGGAGTTACGCGCTGCCCATGACCGCCCGCGAATTCCGTACTCACCCGGATGTGCCGGGCGCGGCCGACGGGCACCATGGAGACGTTCCCGAGTGGTCCTGCAACGAGGTCGTGATGAGATCCAGGCAGGACAGGTGGGGACGCGAGACGCCGGGCCGAAGCTGCCGAGCCAGAAACTCGGGAGGTCGGACGCGGCAGGGAGAGCGCGACGGGGAGGTGACACCCTGCTGCAACGACTGTTGACATCCAAGGAGGCGTCCGAAGATCTGGCGTCCGGCCAGATCGTGATCGTGACGGCCCGCTGGATCCTGGTTCTGACTGGGCTGCTGCTGGCCCTCTGGAACCCGATCGCCATCGCGCAGTTGAGGATCCAGATCCTGGTCATCCTGCTCCTGGCCGTGGCGAACTTCTACCTGCACGCCCAACTGCTGAAGCGGCGGCCCATGCTGGAAATCGTCGCCTACGGGGCCGCCGCCGCCGATGTGGCGGTCATTTCGACGCTGGTCGCGTCCCAGGGCGCGCTCGACTCCGGCCTCTTCATCTTCTACTTCCCGGCCATTCTGGCCTTCTCGGTCGCCTTTCCGACCGCGATGACGGCCCTCTTCGCTACCGGGACGGTCGGCACCTACGCCTTGATCGGGCTCGCCGACATCGGCATCGCGGAGGCACAGAGCGAAGTGCAGGTTCTACTGACCCGCCTCCTGATGCTGGCCGCCGTCGCCTTCTGCGGCAACCTCTACTGGCGCGTTGAGGCCCGGCGGCGGGTGGAGCTCGAGCAGGCCGACGAGCTGCTGACGATCGATCCGCAGCGGCGGGTGGTCGGCGGCTGACAACACGGTTCCGACGAGCAGGCACTCACCCCTACGGGAGAGACGATTTCCCCACCGACCTATGACCGAGCGAGAGCGAACCACAACCACAAGGGAGGAGAACGATGCAGGCCATCCGAGGGGCGGCACCCGAGGCCGCCGAGGACATCTTCTTCGGGCAGATCGTGATCATCTGGGCGCGCTGGTTCGTCGTGCTGGCAGCCACCGTGCTGACGCTCTGGACCTCAACCTCCTCGAACTAACTCGCGGGGCGCATCCTGCCCATCGTCGGCCTGGTGGCGATGAACTTCTTTCTCCATGGGCGCATCCTCATGGAGCTGCCGGCCAACCAGCGTCTGGTGATGGCGGCGAGTCTGATCGACCTCTTCCTCATCACCGGCATCGTGCTGACCTGGGGCGACACCGGCCTGACAAGCCCATTCTTCGTCCTGTACTACCCGGTGATCTTCGCCTTCGCACTCGTCTTCCCGCCCCGGATCACGGCGGCCTGGACGGCTGCGGCGTTGATCGCTTACGCGGGATCCTGCCTGCTTGCCGACAACTCGTTCGTCGGGGAGCCGGAACTCCTCAAGCAGATGGTGATGCGCCTGATCACCATCGCCGCGATGGGCGGTCTCGGCACCTACTACTGGCGCATCCAGCGTGACCGGCGGCGACGTGTCGCCGCCGATCGCGGCACCGGCTCCACCCCTTACCTGGCCTCGGTCCCCATCGACGATCTGCCGGCGGGGCTGACGGCCCTCGGCCGCTAGGAAGACGGGTCACGCGCAGCCGCGCGGAGTGACAAGGGAGCCCGCCATGCGCCGCCTGACCGGAATGCTGAAAGCCTGCCGCGAGACGCTCCTTACCCCTGCCGAGGATCCCCGGGGAGGCGTCCTGGACGTCTATGCCAGGCAGCAGGCGCTGCTCCTAGAGGTGCGCCGGGCGAGCAGCCAGATCGGGGCGACGAAGCGGCAACTGGAAGGCAACGCCGCAGCGATGCGCGCCAAGCTGCCGGTGCTGGAAGAGGAGGCGCGGCGGGCGCTGATCGCGGGCCGGGACGATTTGGCTCGGCTGGCCCT
>JALYMD010000835.1 GCA_030773875.1 Chloroflexota bacterium
AGCGCGCCCCGCTGCTGTGTTACCTCATGCATTGGGCGGCTTGCATGCGGCCAGGGCGTTTTGCGGCGGCTGCAAGAAGGAAGTTCACCATGCGGCTCATCGCCTTTCTCCTCGTCTTCCTCAAGCGCTTCCTGCTGAGCGCGATAATCGTCCAGATCGCCTTCTGGCTGCTCTGGAGGTTCGGCGGTCCCACCGACGAGGACTCCATGGCGGGGCTGGAGGTGACGGCCGCCTGGGCGTTCTTCCTTGCCGCTGGCAGTTTCATCAAGGGGGTCCAGGATCCCTACTGGGGACGTCACCTCGATGATCGCTAGCGGAACTGAAGGTACCCGCCTTCCCCTCGCTCATCACCTGGAGACCGGTCAGCACCTTGATCGACCCCGCCGCCGACCATCGGCTTACCCAAGCGTCGATGGCCGGCACTGCGAGGACACCCGACGTTGACACGATGAACCTGGATCCGGAGGGCACGAACATGGCGATCCCCGACCGGCAACGACTGAAGCTGGCCGTACGAGAGTACTTTGCCGACCGCAAGGAACACGGGAACGATGATGTCGAGGAACCAATGGCACGTCGTTTCCACCTGTCTGACGCAGATCGGTTCGAGAAGCAGCCCCATGGGAAGGAGACCCGGTTCCGCAACTCGTGCCGGTGGTGTACCTGGTCACTGCACACGGAAGATCAGTACCTCATGAGCACGGGACGAGGACGATGGCGCATCAACACTCAGAAGCGTTAGTACCCCTCTGTAGACGTGACTGACACAGGTGGCTGGGTTGGATCGAGGAGCCGGGAATGACGAAGCCGAGAGCGGCTCAGATGCCCGACCTGTCCACGTTCACCACGCCGGTGATGCTGGCCTACCTACTCAATGTCACGCTGCGAGGGGCAGGAGTAAGGGACTACGCTGGTGGCGTGTATCTCACCGGCTTCCTGCGGATGGTCGACAAGGCCGTGTTTGAGTACGAAGCGGCTCGCGTCGCACTGGAGCAGTACGTCGCCTCGCAGAACATGACATCTCTTATCCTCCGAGCCGTCGCCCACCTCGAGACGTGCATCAACAGCACCCACCGCGCGCTGAAGTTTGTCGAGCATATGCGGCAGTACCAGGCCGCCCCGGACATCGACAGGGTCGTTCAACGAGCGCTTTCAAGCGATGGCCGTGCCATCCCAAGCATCCGAAATGCGATCGAGCATATGGACAACTGGATCAGCACGGGACAGGTTCGCGCGGGCGATCCGGTCGCGCTCATGGTGAGCGAGCAGGGAGACATGGTCTCCATCGCCAGCGAGCAGTTGTCCTTCCACGACCTGGCCAGGCTGCTCTCCAGACTCCACGCGTTGGCTACAGACCTCTCGGACTACCACGAGCCGACAGCCGCCGGCGAACGATGAAGGCAGGCCATCAACGAGGAGCACCCTATGGGGACCACTCGTCCGTTCCGGTTTGGTACTGGGGCTTTTGAGGCAACATCCAAGCTGGCCTGGGCGGAGAACGCCCGTCGTGCCGAAGCCCTCGGCTACGCCACGCTGCTCGTCGCCGATCATCTCGCCACCATTCCGTTCGCCTCCGTGCCCGCTATGGTCGCCGCCGCCGACGCCACGACCACCCTGCGAGTGGGTTGCACCGTCTTTGCCAACGACTACCGGCACCCAGCGCTACTTGCCAAGGAGGCGGCCACTCTCGACGTACTGACGGACGGTCGGCTCGAGTTTGGGCGCGGGGCTGGCTGGGTCAAGACAGAGCACGACCAAGCTGGGATTCCGTTCGACCCGCCGGGGGTCCGAGTCGAACGGATGGAAGAAAGCCTCCGGGTCATCAAGGGCTTGTGGGGCGATGGACCGGTCACGTTCGTCGGGTCCCACTACACCATCACCGGCTTAGAGGGCACGCCCAAACCCGTCCAGCGCCCCCACCCGCCCATCTTCTTGGGCGGTGGAGGCAAGCGCCTCCTCTCCTTTGCCGCCCGAGAGGCGACCATTATTGGGATCATGCCCAAGGCGCTTCCCAGTGGGGGACTGGACTGGGCCGGCAGCACCGAGGCGACGTTGGCCGAGAAGGTGGGGTGGGTCCATCAGGCGGCGGGGGAGCGTGTCGCCCACCTTGAGCTCAGCCTTCTCCTCTTTGGCCTCGCCGTGACGGACCGGCCCTGGGAGGCCACTGAGCACATCGCGCAGGCGTTCGGCCTGAGCCCGGAGCAGGTGGCGGCGGCGCCGGACTTCCTCATTGGCAGCGTGGAGCAGATTGTCGAGCGTCTCCTCGGGTTCCGTGAGCAGTATGGGATCTCCTACGTG
>JALYMD010000836.1 GCA_030773875.1 Chloroflexota bacterium
TGCTGTGGCGATCCCGCTCGTCACGTCTTCAGTAGTCGGCGTCTTGAGCTTCGCCACCACCTGTGACCCGTCCATGAGGACGGCATCGGTGTTGGTGCCCCCCACGTCGATTCCAATACGCAAGGTCATGTCGCTGGCTCCCCGTCCAAGCGGCCCATACGGGTTCGATGTAGCTTGCGTCGCACGGCGTCGACCGGCTCATGTTTGGAGGGGACGCCCGGTTCCCTCCTTGAGGCACTGTCCGCCAGCGGCGGCGGACCAGACTGATGGTTGAGGCCACATCCTGCACACTCGACGAATGCCACTGTGCGCCCGCTCCGTAGGCGAGGTCGATAGTGGGAGGTGGGAACGGGACCGTGTGGACCGTCGATCACGCTGCCCTCGATCGCATCGTGATCGGGGCCGGCATTCTCGGGACGGGGGGCGGAGGCAATCCGTACCTTGGTAAAGTCCACGCCCGAACGCTTCTTGCGGCGGGCGCGCGGCCGGTCGTCGTCGATCCTGACGAGGTGCCCGACGATGCCCTGGTCGTCTCCGTCGGTGGCATGGGGTCGCCCACCATCTCGATCGAGCGGATCCAGCGAGGGGACGAGCCTCTGGTGGCGATGCGGGCGTTGGAGCGGCACATCGGTCGCTCCTTTACCCACCTCGTCCCCGGCGAGGTCGGCGGCAGCAACTCTGTGCGCCCGATCGTGGTCGCCGCCCAGAGCGGTCTCCCGGTCGTGGATGCGGACGGTATGGGGCGCGCTTTCCCCGAGCTCCAGATGGAAACCTTCACGATCTACGGCGTGCGCCCCACCCCAGCTGCCTTGGCTGACCCACGCGGCCACGTCGCCCTCTTCGACGGGATCGAGGACGCGGCGACCCTCGAGCGGTACGCCCGAGCGGTGACGATCCAGATGGGCGGTTCGAGCGGCTACGCGTTCCCCGTCATGACCGGCGCTGAGGTCAAGCGGACCGCGATCCCGAGGACGTTGACGCTTGCCCAAGCGGTCGGTGAAGCGGTAATTGCCGCGCGGGCGGACCATCGGGACCCGGTCGGGGCGGTTCTCGATGTGTGCGGGGGCCGGCGCCTGTTTGCTGGCAAGATCGTCGACGTCGAGCGCCGACTTGTCGGGGGATTTGCTCGCGGCAAACTACGCCTGACTGGGGACGGGACCTCCGGGCAGACCGAGTTAGTGATCGACCTGCAGAACGAGTACCTGATCGCCCGCACCGGGGCCGGTGATGCCCTTGCCGCTGTGCCTGATCTGATCTGCCTGGTGGACGCCGATACGGCGGAGCCCATCACCACCGAGGTCGCCCGGTACGGGCTGCGGGTGGTCGTGCTCGGAATCCCGGCAGCGGCGATGCTCAGGACGCCGGAGGCGCTGGCGGTCGTGGGCCCAGCCGCCTTCGGTTACCGCGACGTGCCCTACGTACCGCTTGCCGGACGCTACGCTGGTAGGAGTGCCAGGGTCCTGCAGCCTACCGAGATCAGTTGATGGCCTGGGGAACGGAGCATACCCGCCGCAGGTACAGCGACACTGTGGGTCGTTGCCTAGCTTGACGAGGGGGTAACGACCTGGAGGGAACCAGCGGGAAGCCACAGAGTCGGCAGGCGACGGTTCGCGCCGCTGTGGTTCCACGCTTCACGAGGTGCGGACGGCGGGATTCGAACCCGCACGGGTTGCCCCAGCGGTGTTTAAGACCGCAGCGTCTGCCATTCCGCCACGTCCGCGTCATGCTCCGGAGGCTCCGATGTCAAGAAGCGCCGGGACCCAGTGATGGCAAGCGAGAAACGACGAACGGGCCCGCAGGCCCGCTCTCATCGAGACTCGGTTGGAGCGGAAGACGGGATTCGAACCCGCGACCTTCTCCTTGGCAAGGAGATGCTCTACCACTGAGCCACTTCCGCACCGCTGGATTGACATCAGCCCGCGTAGTGTAGTCAGCTCTTCGGTGCGTGTCAAGGTTAGGTCAAACGTGTCTCGCTTGGGCTGACGGCGCTCGACGTGGGCTGTTGCTGAACCAACGGCAGGGTCAGAAGGGCGTGGGGAACGACGAGCACTGAGGCGTTTAGACCCGTTATCTCTCCTGCTTGATTAAGAGCATCGTCAAGGGTTGGAGCGGTCAGAAAGCCAAGGGAGCGCACGACCTCCGGATCAGCGGCGCCGGCGACGATAACGTCCACGTCTTGCAGCACGCGGGCCATCACGTAAGCTCGCTGCTCGCCTGGCCGGATACCCTCAGCGCGGGCCCGCTCGATGACTCGATCCGGGCCGCCCGGCTGTCGCATCGCTTCCGCGAACCGCCGCTCCCCCGCCCCATCCCCGGGGCCCTCCGGACAGGCTGCCGGGAGGATGATGACGCCACCCGAGCGAACCACAGGGACGGGCGCGAATTGGAGGTAGCTCGCGGCACGGCTTGCTTGATAGAGGTTAGCGTCCTTCGGGTAGCCGATTCCCGCTACCGCGATGTCAGCCTGGGCCGGGATCGGCACGGTGTAGAGGTCGGCCGCCAATGCCGCCAGATGGTCGTGGACGGCTTCGGGTGCACCGGCGGCAATGGCAACGGGGCGGCCGTCATCGTCCAAGACGGCGTTGGTCACGAAAGCGACGTGGGCCGCCCGGGCAACCCTGCGCACGGCTTCCTGGAACGCGTTGCCATCGAGGCGGGCTAAGCGTGTTCCCGGCAGGTCCAGCATCGCCGGGCCGTGCGTGTAAGCGATCGTGGCGTCACCGCCGCAGCCGATGACCACCGTCTTGCCGCCGCCGCTGTACCCCGCGTACTGGTGAGGCTCGACTACGCCTGTCGCGAGGACGAGATCGGCTTCGGCAACGAGCCGGTTGAGGCGGAACGGAACACCACCAGGGCCGACGGCGACCTGGACGAGGTTTCCTTCGTCCGATGCGTCATGATCGACGATCCGGTACCGCCGCACCACGTCGGGGCCAAGTTTCTCGACCTTCTCGGCGTCCGTGCTGGCCCGGTGCATCCCGACGGCCACCAGGATCGTAATCGCCTCGTCCGGCACGCCCGCGGCCGCCAACTCGGCAAGCATCGGCGGCACCAGGAGATGATCGGGGCAGGCCCGGGTCGCGTCCGTGACAGCGATGCAAACTCGAGTTTTCCCGGATGCCAGTGCACGGAGCGGTGAGGAGCCAAGCGGTTGGGCGACGGCGCCGATGGCGGCAGCCACCGGATCGCGGAGCGGTACCGCCGGCCGGGAGCGGACAACGGAGCCGGTCATACCCGACGGCAGATTGAAGGAGACGGTGCCGCGGTCGAATGGGACCGTGTAGCGACCGGTGTCGGAGATGGTAGCCAAGGTGAACTGCTCCCGGGCGTCGACTGGTAAGCAGGATCGCTATGCTATCATGCCGGGCCGCCGCACCCGGAAGTTCAACCTGGTGTGGGTCGGTGCGCGGCTGCAAGTGATTGAATGAAAGGGAGAACGGACGCCATGGAGACGACGGCGCGGCGGGCCGGAAGGCGATCGAAGGTGACGGTGGTGGGGGCCGGGATGGTCGGCGGCACTGTTGCCCAGATGCTCGCGCTGCGGGACTACGCGGATGTGGTTCTCGTCGACATCGTCGAAGGGATGCCTCAGGGCAAGGCCCTGGACCTGATGCAGGCAGGCCCAGTCCTTGGCTACGACACCCACCTCACCGGCGCGAACGGGTACGATGAAACGGCCGGCTCCGATGTGGTCGTCATCACGTCTGGCATCGCTCGCAAACCCGGGATGAGCCGGGACGACCTGCTTCGGACGAACATGGGCATCGTTCGATCCGTGACGGAGCAGGTCGTCGGCGCCTCCCCTGATGCGATCATTGTGGTCGTCTCGAACCCGCTGGATGCGATGTGCCACGTCGCCTTCGATACCGCGGGGTTCCCACGCGAGCGCGTCCTCGGGATGGCAGGGGTGCTCGACTCGGCCCGATTCCGGACCTTCATCGCAATGGAGCTGGACGTCTCCGTCGAGGACGTGACGGGGTTCGTGCTGGGCGGGCACGGGGACACCATGGTTCCCCTCTCCCGCTACTCCACGGTTGCCGGAATCCCGATCACGGAGTTGCTGCCGGCGGACCGGATCAAGGCGATCGAGGAGCGAACCGCCAACGGCGGGGCGGAGATCGTCTCCTTGCTGAAGAGCGGCAGCGCCTACTACGCACCCGGGACGTCGG
>JALYMD010000837.1 GCA_030773875.1 Chloroflexota bacterium
AGATAGGCGGATTCGGCCACCACGGCAGCGACCGCCTCGCCCACAAACCGCACGCGGTCGACGGCAATCGCGTAGGTGCGCGGCGTGGGAATCTCCTCGTCCTCGCCCTGGTCGGGATCGGCCTGCTCGCCACTCGCGCCTTCAGCGCTGCCACCCTCGAGCGGACCGCAGAACTGAGCCAAATCCTCGCCGGTAAAGACCGCGACCACGCCCGGCATGGCAAGCGCCGCCGCAGTGTCGACGCGGGTGATGGTGGCATGCGGGTACGGGCTCCGCACCAGCGCCACGTGCAGCATCCCTGGGATCTTGAGGTCATCAACGTAGGTGGAGGTCCCGGTGATGAGCCGCGGATCTTCCTTCCGGCGCACCTGCGCTCCGACGTACCTGCTCAGAACCATCCGTCTTCCGCCTCCGATAAGCCGCCAGCCGGTCGCCGTCAGCACTTAGCCGCCCGCGTCGTCCATCCGTGCGGCGCCGCTCTCCAGCGCCGGGAGCGCGCATTATCAGCCATCCGCCTCCCATCGTCAGCAGCGTTCGCCGCATCTGCTCCCAATCCAATCGATCCCCTCCCTCGGTCAACCAGAGAAGGGTTACCCGTCCTCCTCCGGCTCCTCATTGAACGGAATGGGTTCCGTGTCGAGCGCACCGAAGCCCGTATCGCCGTAACCACCGGTGACTCCGGGGTCGGTGTCAGCCCCGAGACCGCCCGTCTCGACCGGTGCAATCTCACGCCCCGTCACAGCGGCCATGATCCCGTCGAGCGTTCGGGCCACCGCCGCCTCGCTCACCCTGGTTTGCTGAGCGATTTCCCAGACTGGTGCACCATCGGCCGCCATCATCCCGATTTGTCGTTCCATCGTCGGCAGCGTTTGGATGTAGCTTCGTGCCCCAGCAAGGGTCCGCGACCGGTCATCCGGGGAACTCGTTGGTTGCTCGTCCATTCCACACCTCCTGATACCGGTCAGCGCAAAAGGAGTACCAATCCGACGAGGAGCCGAGGAGAGCCTGTGGTGCGGCCCGCGCTGTCTCTCAGGCGCCAGCCAGATGCCCTGCTCAGGTCAACCGGTATGGATGTCCGATGGTTTCGCCGCCGTCGACACAGAGGGTGGAGCCGACAACGAAGGAGGCTTCGTCTGACGCCAGGTAGAGCGCTGCCGCAGCGATTTCGTCCGGGTGAGCCTGGCGGCCGATGGGTTGCAGTGCCGCATTCGCTTCCCGGCTCGCCTGGGCGATCTCCCGCTGCGGCGATGGGAGCGCCGCCCGCCGCCCGCCCATGTCCGTATCAACGAAGCCAGGGCAGAGTGCATTGACCCGAATGCCCTCCGCCGAGTAGTCCACGGCGAGCTGGCGCGTGAGCATGATGACCCCGCCCTTGGACGCGCAGTAGGCCGCGGTCAGGGGAGGCGCCACGATTCCGTACGCCGAGGAGACTTTGACGATGGCACCGCCGCCTTGCCGGCGCAGGTAAGGGATCACGTACTTCGCGCCGTAGAACACGCCGCTGAGATTGACAGCGATCACCCGATTCCAGTCCTCGATCGAGACCTCCTCGGCGCGTCCCCGCGTGCCAATCCCTGCATTGCTGACCAGCACGTTGAGCCGGCCGTACGCCGCAGCCGCGCCGTCGATCATCTTTTCCACCGAGGCGGCGTCGGCGACATCACAGGCAGCGAACCGTGCCTGGCCTCCAGCCGCACGAATCTGGGCGACCGTCTCCTCGCCGCCACCAGTATCCCGGTCGGCAACGGTGACTGCGGCACCCTCCTTCGCGAAGCGTTTCGCGATGGCCCGTCCGATCCCTGATGCCGCGCCCGTGACGATTGCGGCCTTCCCTGCTAAGCGCCCGTGCTCGACCACACCCATCCCGCGCCCCCCGGTTCACCACTCCCGACACGTGGGGCACGCCCCCACGTCCCGCATGGTACCGCGCTGGTCGAGGGCAGCGGTCTGGGCCCGGACGGTGACGGTCTCGGTTTGCGGTGGATAAACGGTGAACCTAGAACCTGCCGCGACGCTCGCGCGTCGAGACGCCGTTCCCGACCGCGGCAGCTGCGCCGACGACGCTAGGGTGTGTCTTCAAAGGCGTGGTAACGTTGGGAGATGAGCCGAGACCGAGAACTGACCGACGAGCAGTGGGCGGCGCTGGAACCGCACCTGCCGCCGCAGCGGGCCGCGACCGGGCGACCC
>JALYMD010000838.1 GCA_030773875.1 Chloroflexota bacterium
TGCGTCGCCCGCTTGCCGGCCACGGAGCGACGCATGCGTCGCCCCTACCGAGGAACGGCAGGTGGCGCATCGGGTGTGACGCACCGCCAGCGCCGTCGGGCGGATGGAGGGGATCGGACGACCATGAAGGCGAACCCGCGCATCGACGCGGAATGGCTGCACGAGCGGTTGGCGGAGCTGGCCCGGGTCGGCACGACGGCGGGGGGCGGGGTGACGCGTCTCGCGCTTTCGGACGAAGACCGTGCCGGCAGGGAACTCCTGCGAGTCTGGATGGAAGAAGCGGGGCTGGCGGTCCGGGTCGATGACCTCGGGAACATGACCGGGCGGCGGGAGGGCCGCGAGCGAATTGCTCCCGTGCTGCTCGGGTCGCACATCGACAGCGTGCGGCGCGGTGGCCGGTTCGACGGGCCGCTGGGCGTGCTCGGCGCCCTGGCGGCGGTGCGGGCGCTGGACGCGGCGGGCATCGAGACACGCCATCCCATCGAGGTGGTGAACTGGACCAACGAGGAAGGGGTCCGGTTCGAGCCGGCAATGCTCGCGTCGGGGGTCGTCGGCGGCCGCTTCGACCGTGCCTACGCCTACGACCGGACCGACCGGGATGGGGTTCGGTTTGAAGATGAGCTGCGGCGGATCGGCTATCTGGGCCGGGAGGAGGACCGGCCGGAGCCGGCGGCGGCCTATCTCGAACTGCACGTGGAGCAGGGGCCCGTCCTCGAGGACGCGGGGGTACCCGTCGGCGTGGTGGAGGGCATCGTCGGCATCACCTGGCTGAACGTGACGGTGGACGGGCAAGCCGACCATGCCGGTCCCAGCCCGATGCGCCTTCGTCGCGACGCGCTCGTGGCGGCCTCGCGGCTCGTGTCGATGGTGGATCGGCTGGCGCGGGAGACGGACGAGATCGCGGTGGGCACAGTTGGACGCTTGGTGCCCGAGCCGAACGTCATCAACACCGTGCCGGGTCGTGTTGTGATGAGCGCCGATTTCCGCCACCCCGATCCCGCGACCCTGGACGGGTTGGTGGATCGCTTCCGGGCCCAAGCGGAGCAGCTCAGCGCCGAAACTGGCGTCACCGTGACCCTCGATCGCTTCTGGACGAGCGAGGCGACGCCGTTCGATGCCGGGGTGGTCGGCGAGATCGCGGCGGCCTGCGAGGGGCTCGGCTTGCCCCAACACCGGCTCTGGTCGGGCGCGGGGCACGACGCCAAGTACGTGGCGGACCGGGGCCCGGCGGGCATGATCTTCGTCCGCTCCCGCGGCGGCCTCAGCCACTGCGAGGAAGAGTTCAGCGAGCCGGCAGACATCGAAGCCGGCGCGAACGTACTGCTCCTCGCGGCACTGAGGTTGGCAGACGGGTAGATGCGCCGGCCGCTAAACTCTGATTGACGGACATCTCCGGGTGGTGACCGGGACCATTGACGCGGACGCTGGTGAAACACCGCCGTCGTCGCCGGACAATGGCCCTCACCCTGTGCCCCCTCGACCTTCTGGACGGAAAGGGGTGTCCTCCCTCAGAGGGGTGGGTGGACTCGCCGTTATCGGTGCCGCCCGGCCTTGAGGTTAGCGATTGCCTCCTGGGCGGCGTTGTGGCCGGGGGCGCCCATCACGCACCCGCCCGGCCAGGCCCCGGCGCCGCAGAGGTAGAGACCGCGGATGGGACCCTCGTAGGTGCGGGAGCCGGGAACGGGGCGGAGGTCGAACGCTTGCTCCGGGACCAGCTCGCCCTGGAAGATGTGGCCGCCGGTGAGCCCGAACCGGGCCTCGATGTCGGGCGGACCGAGGACCTGGCGAGCCACGACGGCGCCGGAAACGTTGGGGGCGTACTCGGCGAAGCGGTTCAGGGCGTGGTCGGCGATCTCCTCCCGCCGCTCGTCCCAGGTGCCCTCCGCCAGCTCGTACGGGAAGTATTGGGTGAAGATCGAGAGGGTGTGCTTGCCTTCCGGCGCCACACTGGGGTCTACCGCCGACTGGGTGTGGACACTCATCAGCGGGTAGTCTGACGGACGACAGTTGCGGGCGTCCTCGTAGGCGCGCTGCAGGTAGTCGATGCTGGGGCCGATGAAGACGCCGCCGGTGCGGGCCTTGTACTGCTCGTCGTTGGCGAGGCCGTTGTACCGGGGAAGCTCCTCCATGGCCAGATTGAGTTTCATGACCGGCGAGTCCATCTGGATCGCCTCGATATCCCGGACGAACTCGGCGGGTAGGTCTGCTGCATCGACGAGCTTGAGGTAGGTTCGTTTCGGGTCAGCGTTGGAGAGGACGACCGGGGCGTGGTATTCCTCGCCGTCCGCGGTCACGCCTCCCGTCGCGCGACCATCCGCGACGCACACCTGGACCACCTCCTTGCCGGTCAGGATGGTTGCGCCCTGCTTGCGCGCGGCATTGGCGAGCGCTTTTGAGACGCTGCCCATTGCGCCCTTCACGTAGGCCCATTGGCCGCGCTTGCCCGTCACATTGCCCATCGAGTGGTAGAGCTTGACGTAGGCGGTGCCGCCGTCGCGCGGGCCCCGGAAGGTGCCAATCAGGCCGAAGGCGACGGCCACGGCCTGCATCTGCTCGCTCTCGAAGAAGTACTCGGCGACGTCCGCTGCCGACCCGAGGATCATCTTCTGAAAGACGCGGGCGTCCTCCGGGCTGCCGAACTCCGCCGCGAACTCGGCGAAGGTGGGCGGCTGGCGGAGGACGAATTTGTCCATCATCGCAGCCGCTTTCTCGACGAAGGCGTCGTAGTAAGGGTAGTTGGCGGCGTCCTTTGGGGAGAATTTGGCGATCTCGGCCAGGAAGCGCTCCTGGTCCTCCCAGGCGACGAGGGAGCGGCC
>JALYMD010000839.1 GCA_030773875.1 Chloroflexota bacterium
AGAAGCCCCCGTCCGCGGCGGCGATGGCGGTCCCGACGACGACCGGCGCCACGGCCGCCGGCAGCGTCTTGGGCCGCGCCGCGAGGAGCCAAGTTCGCCAGCTGACCCGGCGAAGGCGACTCATAGCCGCGCCCTGACGGGGAGCAGTCGCGGATAGGAGCAGGACGGGCTAAGGGAAATGGGGCGGCGGGTCGCGGTCACATGCCCATGATAGAGGTGTGACCGGCGACGATCAAACTGCGGCCGGTGCCTCCGCCACAACCCCAGCATGAATGTGACTCCGAGGTCGTAAGCCGAGATTCTTCAAGCAAGCCGGGGCGCTAGTGGGCGGCCATTGAGCGCGAACCTTGAAGCCCCCCATCAGCGCCCGCGGCAGACATTTGGAGGGCACAACGGCTTCCGTGACTAGATGCCGCTCAACGGCCACGTAGGCGGGGGTCGAGGACATCCCGGAGACTGTTGCCGAGCAGGTTGAAGGCCAGCACGGTCAGGAAGATCGCCGCTCCAGGGATGTTGATGAGGAAGGGCGCCGTGCGAATGTAGTTGCGCCCACCGACCAGCAGCGCACCCCACTCTGGGCTCGGCGGCTGCGCTCCGAGGCCGAGGAACGAGAGCGCCGCGGCGGTAAGCACAGCGAACGGGAACTCCAGCGAGCCAAGGACGATGATCGGTGCCATCACGTTGGGCAGCACCGCTCTCCGCATAATGCGCCCCGGCGTCGCACCCAACACATGCGCGGCGGTCACGTACTCTGTCTCCCTCACAGAGAGAACAGAACTGCGAACCATCCGGGCGAATCCGGAGAAGGAGCCAAGACCGACGGCGATCATCGCATTGGTGAGGCTTGGTCCGAGGACAGCGACGATGGCCATCGCCAGCAGGAACCCGGGAAAGGCGAGCATGACGTCGGCGAAACGCATCAACACCGCGTCGACCCAGCCGCCGTAGTAGCCGGAGACGATCCCGATCAGGACGCCAAGGCTCAGCGCCAGGGCAACGCTGATGGTACCGATCTGGAGGGTGATGCGTGAGCCGTAGATCATGCGGCTGAGCATGTCGCGACCGAGATCGTCGGTCCCAAACGGATACGCTGACGATGGCGGATCTTTGATCGGCCCCACGCGCAGCTCGTACGGATCATACGGTGCAAGGATTGGTGCGAAGATCGCCGCGAGGACCAGGATCAAGACGATGAAGCCGCCGAACTGAGCCTGTCGCCGCCTGAAGAGCTCCCGTCCGAACGCACGCGGTCCGGTCCGCGCCGACGGTCGACGCGGCGCGACCCCCGTGGAGAGCACCGCGCTACTCATGAGTAGCTGATCCGTGGGTCGAGGAAGGCGTAGAGGATATCGACAAAGACGTTGACGAGCACGTAGGTCGTCGCGACAACGAGGACGATTCCCTGGATCAAGGGAAAGTCCCGCTTTGCGAAGGCATTGACCGCGAGTTCGCCGATCCCATGCCAGGCGAAGACGGCCTCGATGATGAAGGCCCCACTGAGGAGGCCGCCAAACTGCAGCCCGAGGATTGTCACCACTGGGATCATCGCATTGCCTAGGGCGTGGCGTAGCAAGACGCCACGCTCACGTAGCCCCTTTGCCCGTGCTGTCCGGATATAGTCCTGGCCGAGGATCTCCAGCATCGATGAGCGGACCAACCGCGCCACGACCGACGAGGCAATGAGGCCGAGCGTGACCGCGGGCAAGATCAACGACTTCAGCGAGCCGTCCGGGATCACCGAAAACCAGCCCAACCTGACTGAGAAAAAGTAGATCATGACCAGGCCGAACCAGAACGCTGGCATGGAGATCCCGGCCATGGCAAACACCATCGCGAGCGTGTCGATGAGTGAATCTTTGTAGACCGCCGCGAGGATGCCCGTAATCAGCCCGACCAGCATCGAGACAGCGAGGCTGCCTAGTGCCAGCTGGAGTGTCGCCGGATAACGGTCACCGATCTCGGTCAGAACCGGCTTCCGCGTCGTGATGCTTGTGCCCAGGTCCCCCTGGAGGACGTTGCCGACGTAACGGACATACTGGACCGGGAGCGGGTCGTCCAGGCCGAGCTGGTGGCGCATGTTCTCCACCACCTCAGGGCTGGTCGATCGACCGAAGAACATGATCTTGACCGGATCCCCCGGGACCAAGGGACGCATCAGGAAGACCAAGGTCAGGATCGCGAACCAGACCGGGATCGTCATGACGATGCGACGAATCAGATAGGCGACCACTCGAGCACCTCGATCGGTCGGGAGAGATTGGCTGCCGGCTTAGTCCCAGGAGGCCAACCCCCTGATCCGCGCCGACAGCCCACGACTACACGTTGATGGCTGCTAGTTGTGGGCTACTCGGAAAGCCACACGTCGATGAGTCGCTCGTTGTTGAGAGCGTCCCAGTGGTAATTGTGGACGTTCGCTCGGACGCCCGTCTGAATCCAGTCACTGACGACGGGCGCGATGAGGGCGTTGTTGAGCACGTAGGTCATCGCGGCATGGGTCGCCTTGAGCCGCTCCTCAGGATCGACGGTGGTATCGGCGGTATGGAGGAGCTTGTCCAGCTCCGGGTCGCTCGTCTGATTGACCCAGCCGGGCGACTTGAACAGGGCCGAAAGGATCGACTGGTCGGCAAAGGTCCAGCGCATGTAGTCCATGCCGATCTCGCCGCTCTCGAGCATCGGCTGCATCGCCCCAAACTCGATCGTCTGGATGTCAGCCTTTAGACCGATCTTGTTCAGGTCGGCCTGCATGATCTCGATGCTCTTCTGCTGGACGGGGTAGGGGGCGTAGCTCCAGAGGGTGACCTCCAGATCCTTGCCGTCCATCTCGACGATGCCGTTACCGTTGGTGTCGGTCCAGCCCGCCTCCGCGAGCATCTGCTTGGCCTTCTCCAAGTCGTAGGTGTAGCCATGCTCCGCGCAAAGTGCCGCGTCGTAGGCCGCGTTGCCGATCGGGATGGGGCACTGGTTCGGAGTCGCGTTGCCAAGGTAGGCGATCTCAGCGATCGCGTCGCGATCGATGGAGTGAGCGATCGCCTTGCGGAACAGCGGATTGTTGAACGGCGGACGGTTCGCGAACTCGACGAAGTTGATGTTGTTGGACTCTTCGAGCGACACGATTTCAACATCAGGCAGCTCGGCGAGCCGGGCAACGTCCTCGCGGGGAACACTGAGGAGATCGAGTTCGCCCGCCTCGAACGCCGCCGTCTGCGTGGCGGCCTCAGAGATGACGTTGTACTCAAGCGCGTCGACGTAGGCCGGGCCCTTGTTCGTATCGTCTTCCCGGTAGTTCACGTAGTCAGGGTTGCGCACGAACCGGAGCTTGGAGCCCGGCTCCCAGGCATCGAACATGAACGGGCCGGACCCGACCGGGTGGTGACCGAAATCGTCGCCGAACTGTTCCACGCCCGCGGGAGAAACGATGCCGATGGTGCCTCCATTCGTGAAGAACGGCGCGTACGGCTCAGTGAATGTGAAGACGGCCGTCGATGCATCGGGAGCATCAACCTTTTCAAGAGTGCCAAGGAAGGATTTGTAGGGGGCGGCCATCGCCGGGTCGAGGATGCGGTCGTAAGAGAACTTGACGGCAGCGGCGTCAAGCTCAGTGCCGTCGTGGAACTTGATGCCCGGGCGGATCTTGAAGGTGATCGTCTTGCCGTCCTCGCTGATGGTCCACGATTCCGCCGCCCACGGTTTCGGGAGACCATCTTCACCGATGTAGACGAGGGAATCGTAGACATCGTCCATGATGATGCTCGCGAGGAGTTCAATGGTTCGCGCTGGGTCGAGTTGATCTGGCTCTTCGCTGATGGCCATCCGGAGCGTCCCGCCTTGGACGGGCGTCTCGGCGTCCTGTAGCCGCGCCGCAGAGGCGAAGGTGGTGGATCCGCTGATGACCAGGGTGAGCGCGACGAGAACCGTGATCTGCCGGAAGAGCTTGGAACCCTTCTTGGATTGCCTGCCTCCTTCATCGCTGACCCGGCACGTTGCCGGAAGCGCATCTTGAGCGATTCCAGTGCCAGTGACGATCCCGGTACCCTCCTCGCGACCGGGAGCGTTTGTTCGTCGTTCGTCGCCCGGCCGCCGCCGGAGACGGTAAGGACCGCCGGGCGGTCCGCGATAGGTCTACGCTGACAAGGGTGCGAGTCGCGCCAATGGAGGGCGAAGCGCCCAGCCAGCGGGAAGGGGCCTCTTGTATCAAGGGGCTGACGTGCTGTCAACAATCAACAGATCGGCAGGGGAGCCCGCATCTGGTTGTGAACAACGCCCAAGTCGGCGTGACAGCCGGCCAGCCGGTGAGATGACGGTGGTCTCCGGTCTACAGCTCGGCGGGTCCGGGGGGTGGTGTCTCCGCACGGAGGGCGTCACCGCCGAAGTGGGAGAAGATTCGACGCGAGATGCGCCCGATCAGGCGGTCGCCAGCGTTCTCCGCCCAGAACCGGGTGTCCTTATCCCCCTCGGTCACGATGCCAATCACGTAGCGGGTGCCCGGCCATTCAACGAGGGCCATGTCGGCGCGCAGGCCGCTCCAGCCGCCCGTCTTGTTGGCGATCCGGAGGCCGTTGTCGGGCTCGCCCATCTCTTCCGCGTAGGGGTTGTAGGGCAGGTAGCGCGGGACCAGGTTGAGGTGGTGCTGGCGCCGCATGATCTCCATGATCCCCTCGCGGCTGGCGTCGGTCAGGATCCGGCCGGTCGCCAGTGCCTCCATGATGCCCGCCAGCTCGGCCGGGGTGGTGACGGCGAGGTTGCGGGGGTCCTTGCCGATGGCCGGAAAGTCGAGCCGGCGCACGAGGCGCGTGATTGGGAAGCCGAACTCCGCCATAGTCGCGTTCACCCGGTCCAGCCCGACCAGGTCGATCAGCATGTTCGTGGCGGTGTTGTCACTGACCACGATCATCAAGGTGGCGAGGTCATGGACGCTCACCTCGACGCCGAGCGAGAGTTCGCGCAAGATGCCGGAGCCAGGGGTCTTGGTTTCGGCGGTCACGCGCAGCCGGTCCTCCAGGCGCGCCTCGCCCGTCTCGATCTGGCGAAACAACTCGATCAGGATCGGCACCTTGATGGTGCTGGCGGTCGCGGTCGTCGCGGCGGCGTTGATCCGGATCTCCTCGCCGGTTTCCAGGTGCTTGGCCGCGATGCCGCCCGTCCCGGCGAAGTCGGCCAG
>JALYMD010000840.1 GCA_030773875.1 Chloroflexota bacterium
CGGGACGCCACTGATCCGGAACTCCGCCAGGGCCCGCTCCATCCGCGCGATCGCCTCGTCGCGGTCCCGCCCCCAGGCAACCAATTTGGCGATCAGCGAGTCATAGGCGGGCAGGATCGCCGCGCCCACTTCCATCGCGCCGTCAACCCGGATCCCGGGACCACCCGGTTCGCGGTATGCGGTGAGCGTGCCGGGGCCAGGAGCAAACCCGCGCCCAGGGTCCTCGACGTTGATCCGGCACTCGATCGCGTGCCCTCGTGGCCGCGCATCCGCCGGGTCGAACGAGAGGGGATAGCCGGCTGCGACCCGAATCTGCTCCTTGACCAGGTCAATCCCGGTCACGGCCTCCGTCACCGTGTGCTCGACCTGGATCCGGGTGTTCATCTCAAGGAAGTAGAACGTTCCGTCCGCATCCAACAGGAACTCGACGGTGCCCGCCCCACGGTAATCAACCGCTCGGGCTAGGGCGACCGCCGCATCTCCAAGGGCCTGTCGCAGCTCCTCCCCCACCCCCGGCGCCGGCGCCTCTTCAATCAGCTTCTGGTGGCGGCGCTGAACGGAGCAGTCCCGCTCGCCGATCGCGACGGCATGACCGTGGCCGTCAGCGAACAGCTGGACCTCCACGTGCCGGGGATGCTCCAGGTATCGCTCCAGGTAGACCGCGGGGTTCCCGAAGTAGCGGGCCGCTTCTCCGGCGCTGCCAGCAAAGGCCTCCACCAGTTCATCCGGGTGCCCCGCCACCCGGAACCCGCGACCACCGCCGCCGCCGGCCGCCTTCACTGCCACCGGATACCCGTGACGGTCGGCCCAGGCCCGCGCCTCGTCGGGCGATCCCACCGGCCCGTCCGTCCCCGGCACCGCCGCGACACCGGCCAAGGCGGCGATCCGCCGTGCCTCGACCTTATCTCCCATCGCTTGAATCGCCGCAGCAGGTGGGCCGACAAACATCAATCCAGCTGCCGTACAGGCTTCGGCAAACGCCGCGTTCTCCGCAAGGAATCCGTACCCCGGATGAACCGCCTCCGCACCCGCCCGCCGCGCCACTTCGATCATCGCATCGATGTCGAGATAGGGTAGCGGGGCATCGCTCGGCAGCCGATATGCGTCGTCCGCCTCCTCGACGTGGAGCGCCCGCTCTTCTCCAGGCCCGTAAACGGCCACGGCCTGGACCCCAAGTTCACGGCACGCCCGGATGATGCGGCGGGCGATCTCACCCCGGTTGGCAACCAGAACCCGGCCTGGCAGGTGTGGCGTCGGCATCCGTTCCCCTCCCAGGCCGGATCATACTCGACCGTCAGGAACCAGACGGTATCAGGGCGCCACCTCTCCCCTCGAACCGCGCAATCACGGGAAGCCACGAGGCCCCGCAAGGAGAAGCAGCGGTAGGTCTGCGCTTAGGTGTTCGGCCGGGCACGCTAACCCACGTTACGCACCAGCAGTCGGTGGGCATTCGAGAAGGTCCTTCAGCACGGCGGCCATCCTCCCATGCTCAACTGGTTGCACCTGCGTCAGACGCCTTTCGATTCCTAGTACGGTACGACCGCCTAAGGACCGCAATCGACGTGTCGGTGACAGCGCGTCCCATGTATCATGGCGGGCGGCATGGGATGCAACCAGTGCGGCGCGGGTCGCCCCGGGTGGGCCGGGCATCGGGCGGCCTAGTCGAGTGTGTGAGACGCGAATCCCTACCCAGGAGCAGGTCGCGCTAGCGATGCCAACCCTGCGGTCGGGGAAACCACGAAGTACGCGAGGAGCAAGGATGGCGGCGGACTCGTCCAACCGCGGGGACCCGAGAACCCGGGTCGCGCGCTGGAACCGTCCGTCCCGTCCGCTTGCGTCGCTCTCCCGTGGCAGCAGCATCGAATCCCTCTCTCGTGGCGCCACCTGGACGGTTCGGGGGCGAGCCGACGCGCTGGCGGCCCTGCTGACCACTCTTCACCAGCATCAAGGGCTGGTGCTCGTGCTATCCCTCTACACGGCCTCGACGTTGGTCGTTCCAACGATGACGCCCGTCCCGGTCAGCGACGACTGGGTGTACGCCCGATCCGTCGAGATCTTGCTCCGCACTGGGGACCTTCGCATCCTCGATCTCTCCGTGGTCACCCTCGTCTTCCAGGTGATATGGGGCGCACTCTTCTCCCTGCTCTTCGGCCTCTCCTTTGGCGCGATGCGTCTCTCGACCATCGCGCTCACATTGCTCAGCGGGTGGGCGCTCTACGGGCTTTGCCGGGACCTCGCCGTAAGCCGGAGTCGCAGCGCGCTGGCGACCGCAGCGTACCTCTTCAATCCGCTGGCCTTCGTGCTCAGCTTCAGTTTCATGACTGACCCGCAATTCAGTGCGCTGCTTATTATCGCCACCCGCTTTTACGTGCGTGGCTTGCGACCGGACCGGCTGGATCCCGAGGCAACGTTGCTCGGTTCAGGGATTGCCGCCTTTGCCTTTCTCGTCCGGCAGCAGGGGGCGCTGATCCCACTTGCCGTCGTGGTCTACCTCCTCATCACCAGGCACCTCACGCTCCGGCCAACGCGTCAGAACGTCCGCTGCGTCGCCACGGTCGCGGGCATCCCCGCAGCAGCCACGGTGCTCTACTACCTCTGGCTTTTCTTTATCCACGGCGTGCCGGTGCAACAGGAATCGTTCACCCAGGCGATTGCAGACGCCGGGTGGGGCGGATCCTGGCTACTCCTTGAGCGCATGACCTATATCGAAGCGATGTACCTTGGAGCCTTCGCGCTACCCATCAGCACCGCAGCGCTCTTCATCCGGCGCCGGATCCCCCGGACGGGAATGGGAATCGTCAAGCATCTCGGGGTCCGGTCACGCTGGGGTTGGGCCCTGCTCACCGGGTGGACGGCGCTTCTCGTGACCGGACTTGTCATCTTCGGGCAGGATGGCCGGCGGATGCCCTACATTCCCCAATTCGCTGGGCTCGTCATGGGCCTTGGCCCCGCGGATCTTTGGTGGCTGCGCCCCCGCATCTTCAACGACAACTACCTGACGTTGTTTACCGCGGCCTGCGCCTTGGCCTCGTTCGTCCTCGTCCTCGCGCTTTGCCGGCGTGTGGGCGCCCCGCCTGCTCCTGACCGGGCGGCGGCTGGCCTCGCCCTCACCATCGGGCTTTGGCAGGTGGTCGGCATCATGCCGCCCTCCTACCACTTCCGCAACTGGATCATCTCCGTGGACCGCTACTTGCTCCCGCTCCTCCCCTTCGCGATCTGCCTCGGCTTCTGGGCGCTGCGGGATATCCGGCTCAACCTGCCGGTCGCATGGCTCACCGTCGCCGTGTTCGCCGCCTTCTCGGTTGCGGGAACGCGAGACTTTCTGGTCTTCCAGGAGGCGACCTGGGCTATGGCCCGGGACACCTACGCCGCCGGGGTGCCCCTGACGCAGATCGACGGCGGCTCCTCATGGGACGGCTATTACCTGTGGGAGTACTCCGACGCCAACAACATCCCGCGTCAGACACCCCACGGCCCCTGGTGGACCAACCTCTTCGCCCCGGCTACCGACTCCACCTATATCGTCGCTACCACGCCCTATGTGGGCGACCCCATGGGCCCCTACGACGTGATCGCTGTCCGCGAATACTCCTCCTGGCTCCACAACGATCCGGTCTATCTCTACCTCCTCCGACGCGCTCCTCCGGCCGAACTGGCAGCGGCATGGCCAAAGGTGGCTGCTCCAGCCTAAAGCCTATCTGCGCCTCCGGACGCACCCATAGGGGTCAACCGTGGCCCTCACCGTGTATCATGCGCCACGAACGACGCTACATCGCTGATGATAAGGGGGCGAGGGCATGTGGAACGGCCGCACCGTGTCGGTCATCCTGATGACCTATGCGGAGAAGGGCTCCATCTACGACGTCATCGAGGGCTTCCTCGCCATTGACGCTGTGGACGAGGTTCTGGTCGTGAACAACAACGCCCAGCCGGGAACGCAGGAGGAGGTCGAGCGAACCCGCGCCCGGCAGGTCTTCGAAACGAAGCAAGGCTATGGCTACGCCACCCGCCGCGGCCTCGCCGAAGCGACGGGGGACCTGCTGGTGCTGGCAGAGCCAGACGGCACCTTTCTACCGCGAGATGTCCTCAAGTTGCTGGTCTACAGCGATGACTGCGACGCGGTGTTCGGGACCCGAACGACGCGCGAGTTGATCTGGCGCGGCGCGAATATGGGATTCGCCCTCAAGTGGGGCAACTGGGCCGTCGCCAAGCTCGTCGAGGTTCTGTTCAACACCAGCCACCTGAGCGATGTCGGCTGCACCTACCGCCTCCTCACCCGTGAGACGGTCCGGGGGATTCAGGACAAGTTCACGGTCGGCGGCAGCCACTTCGGACCGGAGCTGATGCTGCTGACCATTGTCTCCGGCGCCCGGGTTGTCGAAGTCCCGGTCAACTATTTACCCCGGGTCGGGGTCTCCTCCGTGACCGGAGACCTGCGCAAGGCCATCATCCTTGGCCTCCAGATGGTCGCCTTCATCTTGAAATTTCGACTTGGGACGCTGGGGCGTGGACAGCGTACGGTGGTTCCCCGTACCGGCAACCCCATCGCCGCCCAGGCCGAGGCCAAGGGAGAATCGTCGTGAGCCGGACTACCTTGGAACCCACTGCGACGACAACTCGCACATCGCCGTCGCAGACTGCGGCCCAGACCGACTTTGACGAGGTAGCGGAAGCCTACGACGAGAGCCTGCCGGCCCACGTCGTCGAGCACTACCTGGCCAAGCGGCTCACCTTCATCCGCGAGCACACGCGGCCCGGTCCAACCCTCGACCTTGGCTGCGGGACTGGCCTTCTGACGGAGCGGGTGTCCGACGCCGGCTACGCCGTCACGCCCCTCGACCCCTTCAGGGGCATGCTGCGGGTACTCGGCCGCCGACGACCCGATCTACCCGCCGTTCAGGCCAGTGGAACGAGTCTCCCGTTCCCCGACCGCACGTTCGCCCTCACCTACTGCGTTGCCGTGATGCACCACGTCGCCGACCCAGACGCGGTCCGTCAGACACTCATCGAGATGGCCCGCGTCACGCAACCAGGGGGCCATGTGCTCGTCTGGGACCACAACCCACGCAACCCGTATTGGCCGCTCCTCATGCGGCGGGTGCCGCAGGATACGGGAGCGGAGCGCTTGATTCCCGAGCAGGAGATCCTGGACGGACTTGCCGCCGGCGGCGCCCGACCGCTGGTCGTCAAGCCTCTCGGTCTTGTTCCAGACTTCGCACCCCGACGCCTCCTCCCGGTGGCTACCGGGCTTGAGCGCCTGGTCGAGCACGCGCCGCTGCTCAACCGGCTCTGTGCCCACAACGTCATCCTGGCCGTCAAGGACGGACGCGCCGCGACCTAGCGGAGGGTGACCGAGAGGCTTACGGTTCCACCCCGTCCTCCAGGATCGGGGCGACGGGCAAGCGTTCTCAGCAATCACCTCCATCACGCGGCCGGCCTCGGGCACCCGAGTGGCGGCCGATGTTCAACCCTATGCCCGACCCTCGGAGGCCGGGCGGTAGAGGCGGTGGATGTACTCCACCAGCATCCGACGGGCGGAGAAGGCGGGCGCGACGGTGCGGATCGCCTCCTTCGCCACCCGCACCCAGCCGACCGGCATCCCGTTTGCATCGCGCTCGTAGTACAGGGGCACCACGGTGGACTCCAGCAGCGCGTAGATGGCGTCTGCCTCCGCCGCGTCCTGGGCATCCGGGTCCAGCGGCGCCGGAGCGACCCCCCAGCCGTTGCTGTTGTCGGGCGACCACCCTTCCAGCCACCAGCCGTCCAGAATGCTCAGGTTCGGCACCCCGTTCGCGGCCGCCTTCATCCCGCTGGTCCCGCTTGCCTCCATTGGGGCCCGCGGGGTGTTCAACCACACGTCCACCCCGGCCACCATCGAGGCGGTCAGCCCCATGTCGTAGTCCTCGGCGAAGGCGACCCGGCCGCCCAGCCGGGGATCGCGGGCGCGCCCGTAGATCTCCTGGATCAACCGCTTGCCGCCCTCGTCGGCCGGGTGGGCCTTGCCGGCAAAGACGATCTGCACCGGCCGCTCCGGGTCGTTCAGGATCCGCGCCAGCCGGTCCAGGTCGTGGAACAGCAGGGTGGCCCGCTTGTAGGTGGCGAAGCGGCGGGCAAACCCGATCGTGAAGACCTCCCGCTCCAGGAACGGCCCCGAGGAGACGACCTGCGCCGGGTCAAAGTCCCCAGCAGCCCAGCGTCGGCGGGATCGATCGTCGAGCAGATCGACCAGGTCCTGCTTTGCCGCGAGGTGCGCCGCCCAGAAGGCCTCCTCCGGGATCGACCGCACCGGCTCCCAGGTCATCGGATCATCCTGCCGGTCTCGCCAGCCGGGCCCCAGATGCCGGTCCAGCAGGACCGCGATCCGCGGCGCGATCCAGGTGGGGAGGTGGACGCCGTTCGTGATCGAGGTGATCGGGACCACGGACGGCGCCACGCCCGGCCAGATGTCTCCCCACTGGGCGCGGGTGATCTCGCCGTGCCGCTCGCTGACGCCGTTGCAGTGGCCGGCCAGCCGCAGCGAGAGCGCGGTCAGGTTGAACCCGTCCCCGGTCGCCTCGTGGCGGCCGAGCGCCAGGAAGGCCTCGCGGTCCAATCCGAGCTGAGGCCAGTAGTGGCCGAAATAGCGGTCCACCATCTCCGGCGCAAAGACGTCGTGACCGGCCGGGACCGGCGTGTGGGTGGTGAAGACGGTGGTCGCCCGGACCTGCTCCGCCGCGGCCTCGAAGTCCAGGCCGCTCGCCACCAGCTCGCGTGCCCGCTCCAGCAGGTGGAGCGCCGCGTGCCCCTCGTTCGCGTGCCAGTAGGCCGGGGAAATGCCCATCCCGCGCAGGGCGCGGACGCCGCCGATGCCAAGGATGATCTCCTGGCGCAGCCGGTGCTCCTTGTCCCCGCCGTAGAGCCGGGAGGAGATCGTCCGCGTCCACTCCGGGTTGCCTTCGACGTCGGCGTCGAGGAGGTACAGCGGCACCCTCCCCACCTGCACCTGCCAGATGGCGAGCCGGAGGGGAGCGTTCGGATCCTCCAGCGTGACGTCGATCAAGCAGGAGGACCCGTCGGGCAGGCAGACCTGGGTCGTCGGTTCGGCGCCTGGCTCCAGGTTTGCCGTCACGTCCTGCTGCCAGCCGTCGGCGGCCAGGCGCTGGCGGAGGTACCCCTGGCGGTAGAGCAGCGAGACGCCGACCAGCGGCAGCCCGAGATCACTCGCCTCCTTGATATGGTCCCCGGCCAGCACGCCGAGGCCGCCGGAGTAGATCGGCAGCGCCCGGTGCAAGCCGAACTCGGCCGAGAAATAGGCCAAGGTCTTGTCGGCCAGATCCGGCTCATGCTGTCGAATCCAGGTGCCGTTGTCGTCCGCCAGCATCGCGTCGAACTCGGCCAGGACCGCGTCGTACGCGCTCAGGTAGGCCGGGTCGGCGGCGGCCGCCTCCAACCGCTCCTGCGGCAGGCGGCGCAGGAAAAGGACCGCGTTGTGGTCGGTAACCTCCCACAAGTTCGGGTGAAGGCTGCGAAACAGCGCGCGCGCCGGCTCGTTCCAACTCCACCACAGGTTGTAGGCGAGGTCGTTCAGGCGGTGAAGCCGCGCCGGGACATCGACCGAAGGGGGACTGAGCACCATCGACAGGCCACTCCTGGGAGAACGTGGGCCCGGGCGGCGACGGCCATACCCGCGGGCGACAACGGACAACGTAAGGAGCCGCACCCGGTCGGGCGCGGCTGCGCCGAAGCGTACCAGCGGACCCGCGGTCCGTCCATGTCCGATCCCAGAGCCGTGGGCCGTGAGCCGTGAACCCCGGACCGCGCCTCGTCCACCCTCCCGCCCGCGCCTTTGATCTAGCCCGACACGGCCGCGGACAGCCCGCCGTGCCCCGCTGGCGCTGTGCTAGCCTTAGTCCGCCATGGACGCCGCCGCTTCCCTCTCCCGGACCATCGACGGCACCGACGCAAGGGTACCCGCCAGCCGCGGCGTCCGGCGGCTCTGGCTCTGCGGCGCCGGCATGATCGCGATCCTCGCGTCCCTGGCCCTCCGTTATCCCCTGCGGGGCAACGACAAGGAGCTTCAGGACATCGGCCAGATGGCCGCCTACGGCGTGCCCGAGTTGGTCTGGTACGTCCTGGGGATGGGCGCCCTCTTTGCCCTCTACCTCCTGGCCCTGCGCGAGAGTCGCCGCCTGCGCACCTGGGAGGCGCTGCCGCCCGTCTTCGGCTGCGGCGGCGCGCTCGCCGCCGTAATGACCTGGATGCACCCCGTCAACGCGACCGACAACTTCATCTACTTCGTCAGCGCCCGCCTCCTCACCGTCTACCGCGCCAACCCGATGACGACCTACCCCCAGGGGTTCGCCGAGACCGACCCCCTCATCCGGTTCGCCGGCTCCTGGCAGGACGATCTCTCCCCGTACGGCCCGCTCTGGAACCTGATCGCCGTGCCGATCTCGTTGCTTGCCGGGGACCGCCCCGGCGTGGCCGTCTTCGGCTTCAAGGTGCTCAGCGCCCTCTGCCTCCTCGCCGGCGGCTGGATCATCGCCCGCGTTCTCCAGGTCGCGCGGCCGGCCGACGCGGCCACCGGTCCGCTCCTCTACCTCTGGAATCCGCTCGTCCTCTGGGAAGGGGTCGGCAACGGCCACAACGACACGGTCCTGATGGTGCCAGTGCTCCTTGCCCTCTTCGCCTGGGTGAAGCGGCGCGATGCCCTGGTGC
>JALYMD010000841.1 GCA_030773875.1 Chloroflexota bacterium
TCTTTTCGTCCGCCGTGAGTTCGATCGCTAACATGCACTTCATCGCCTCGCTGCCCAACGCGGGCTTGTTGGAGTTCGACCAAAATCCGAATCCGCTGCGGACAGAGCTCTTCGAGGAGCCGATCAAGATCGCGTCTAATGGCACAGTGCGGTTGCCGGATCGCCCGGGTCTGGGCGTCACTCTCAACCAGGAGACCGTTGATCGTTACCGCCTGGAGAACCACCGGGCTGCGGTGGCAATGGCGGGATAACGTTGGGTGGCGGCTTAGGAACTACGAGGGCAGGACTGAGGATGCCAACGGGCCGATACGGGAAGCGTTGGCCCGTTAGCCCGGTGTGCGGCAACGGCGAGTAAGGACAAAGGAGGAACGACGTGCGGTTGGAAGGAAAGGTCGCGATCGTGACGGGCGGTGCCCAAGGTATGGGCCGCGCAATATCGCTTCGATACGCCCAGGAAGGGGCCAAGGTGGTCGTCGGCGACCTCAACCTTCAAGGCGCGGAAGCGGTGGCTAACGAGATCACGGGCTCCGGCGGTCAGGCCGCCGCGGTCCAAGTGGATGTCCGCGACCAGGCGCAAGCCCAACGCATGGTGGACACGGCTGTGGACCGGTTCGGCGGTCTCGATATCCTGGTCAACAATGCCGGGGTTGGCAAGATCATCCCGTTCCTAGAAACCACCGAGCAGGACTGGAACTTCATGTTTGACATCAACTGCAAGGGGTTGCTCTGGTGCAGTCAGGCCGCCGCGAGGCAGATGATCAGCCAGGGCCGGGGCGGCAAGATCGTCAACCTCGCCTCCCAAGCGGGCCGGCGAGGTGAGGCGCTGGTGCTGGCGTACTGTGCCAGCAAGGCATGCGTCATCAACATGACGCAGTCGATGGCGATGGCGCTGGCCGAGCACAAGATCAACGTCAATGGCATCGCCCCCGGAATCGTAGACACCCCATTCTGGGACGAAGTGGACCGGCAGTTTGCCAAGCTGCTCAACATGGAGATCGGGGAGCCAAAGCGGACATTCATCAAGTCGATCCCGCTAGGTCGAATCGAGCAGCCGGAGGACGTGACGGGCGCTGCAGTCTTTCTTGCCTCAGCCGAGTCAGACTACATAACCCAGCAAACCCTAAACGTCGACGGTGGAAACTGGCCAAGCTAAAGCCAACACCAACGGCCGGCACCGGTCTCGTATGCGGTGGTCTCCTCGGTGTAGAGAATCCGCCTGAGTACAATGCTTGGAACAGGTTTGAAGGAGAGTGACCAGGGAGGTAACGAAGGGTGGCGCAGATCAACCCGGACCCCACATACGACCATGAGTTGGCGGAGCGGGTGATCGCCTACCTCCAATTGGGAGATCCAGCCCTCTTCCCATTCACTGCTCGCTTCGACGAGCAGCAGCGCCGCGCCTTCATCCGGGACCTCCGCGAAGGGCTCTCCGACCTAACGGATGGCGGCAGGAAGCGCGCAACCTCCGCGACCGGCTTCGTGACGCGCGATCGGCGGCTGCATGAAATCGTTCAAGAGTGGGCCGCGGCGCGCGGCGGCTGGCCCCGGGGCGCCGATCCCCGTAACCCGTCGACTGCTCTGGGAGCGGTCTCCGACGAGGACGAGGGCCCCGGATTGGTTGCCGAGGACGTGCCCGTCGCAGAAACCCGGCTAACGGATAGCGGCCGCCGGATGACACCCTCCCGGCGCGGCAGCTCCTAAACCAATGCCGAGAATCGGGAGAGTGCAAGCCGGGGAAGGGGAGCGGCGGTGGGATCCAGCACGAGCGAGGCTAGCTGCTCACCGATAGCCGTCGCGAACTTGAATCCATGCCCGGAGAAACCAGCACCGATGACGACGTGGGGTGATTCTGGGAGCCGGTCAACGATGAAGTCGGTATCGGGCGTCATCGTATAGAGACAGACCGAACTTTCGACCAGGCGGTTCGACACACCCTTGAGCACTCGCTGAGCCGTCCCGAGTACGTCTCGGTGCTCCCCAGAGCGTGTCTGGCGATCGACGGTTTGAGGATCGCTCGGTTCGCCACCAGAGTGGGCTGCTACCTTGAGCCGTCCATGCTCATCCGCAGGGAAGCCGTAGATCTCTCCGGCCTCCGACTCCGTGATGAAGACCGGAAATCGATCCGGCGCGAAGAGGGCTGGATCATCAAGGTCGAACCACCAAAGCGTCTTCCGGAGCACGGTCAACGGCAGACCCAGCTCAGCCAATAATTGGCTAGACCAAGCACCAGCTGTGATGATCAAGCGGTCAGCCGTATAGGTTGTCCGGTCTGTCCCGATCCGCACCCCGGTGCCGTCGAGACGCCAATCCCGAACACGCTCCTCCTCGGAGACCGTGACCCCCAGCCTCCGCGCACCAGCTGCAAGAGCACGGAGCCCCGGTTCAACCGAGAGATAACCAGCTTGCGGGCTGTAGCAGGCCTCCCAGTCGTCACCGACGTTCCAGACTGGCCAGCGACGTCGGACCTCACCGCCGTCGAGCCAGTCGAAAGGCAACCCGAACTGCTCCGCGCTTAACCTGGCATCACGGGCGTGGGCGAACCCGGATGCTGCCAGGTCCAATCCCCCAGTGCGATAGAGAATCCGGTCTCCAGCCTCAGCCTCCAGCTCCTGCCAGAGAGCGTCGGCTCGTTGCACTAATGGGACGTAGTCTGGTGACTCCGCGTTGGCATGGCGGATGATGCGAGTCCGTCCGCCATGACTGCCCATGGTATGAACATGTCGATACTGCTCCAGCACCAGCGCCTGGACCCCGCGCTTCCCCAGGGCCCAGGCGGCAGCCGATCCCATCGTGCCTCCACCCAGCACGATGACAGAAAAGTGCTCCACAGCTGCTCGCTCCCCTGTCCCATCGACTAGCATGGACACAAGATAGCGCGATCAGATCCACATGGGTGCAGAAGACCTCGGCCATGATCCCGGCCGCCAGGACACCGTGGTCTCGCCCTAGCCAACCCCGCTCAGGATCGCCTCCTGCGGTTCCACCTTACCGAATGTACGACTCGGCCCAGCGACCGGAGCCGCCCAGCGCACCGCGTTTGCGATCACGCGGCGGATGTCGGGATGGAAGTAGGTCGGATGAGTTTCGTGGCCAGAACGGAAGTAGAAAATCTTGCCGGCCCCGCGGGAGTAGCAGGCGCCACTCCGAAAGACCTCGCCACCGGAGAACCAACTGACGAAGACGAGCGTTTCTGGCGGCGGCACGTCGAAGTACTCGCCGTACATCTCTTCCTCTTCGAGTTCGATGAACTCCCCAATGCCTTCGACGATCGGGTGCCAGGGTGCCAACACCCAGAGCCGTTCTTTCTCCCCGACGGCCCGCCACTTGAGGTCGCAGGTGGTGCCCATCAGGCGCTTGAAAATCTTGGAGAAGTGCCCGGAGTGGAGAACGAGCAACCCCATGCCTTGGAGCACACGGTTGTGGACACGCTCGACCACCTCGTCACTCACCTCACCGTGGGCCTTATGCCCCCACCAGATGAGCACATCCGTCTGATCAAGCACGTCTTGGGTGAGACCGTGTTCCTCCTGGTCCAGCGTCGCCGTTCGCACCGTCAGTTCTGGATGCTCCGCCAGTCCCTCGGCGATAGCCCCGTGGATCCCATGGGGGTAGATGGCCGCGATGCGATCGTCCTGCTGCTCGTGCCGAAACTCATTCCAGACCGTGACTCGAATCGGGTATGACATGTTCCTGCTCCTGATCTACTCGCCGATCGTGACCTCGCGTTTCAGTTCAGCAGAGCGATAGATGGCGTCGATGAGACGGACCCGGTCGAGCCCTTCCTCACCGCTCGGACTAACGGGAGCCCCGTCGAGGATGCTGGCGACGAACTTGTGGATCACCCGTCCGTGCCCGTGCATCTTTTGAAGACGAGGGGTGCACTCGGTCGGCACCCCTTCGAAGTCGCCGAAGGTCCGCAGCGTGCCGGTGAGGGCGTAGTCCTTGACGTGGATCTCGGCCCCGCCCTGACTCCCCATCAACGTGAGACCGAACTCGTCGGTTGCGCTCGTGTAGGCCGCCCAAGCGACTTCCAACTGAACTGTGGCGCCATCTTCTGTGCGAAGGAATGCCGTCGCTAAATCTTCTACCTCGTAGCGCGCTTCCTCTGTCACCTTGAATCGGCCGCCCGCCCAGTTTCCCTTGCCTTGAGTCCCAAGCTCCGCGTACGTGGCAGCGCTGACAGTCACCACCTGGGGATTGCCCATGACCCAGAGGGCCATGTCGAGTACGTGAACACCCAGGTCGATGAGGGGGCCGCCGCCGGCTTGCTCCTTGTTTGTGAACCATGTGCCAAGGCCGGGGATGCCGGACCGACGCATCCAAAATGCCTTCGCGTAGTAGATCCGGCCGAAGCCGCCGGCCCGCGCGTGCTGGTGAACCAACTCCATGTCGTGCCGGTGACGCCGGTTGAACGCGATGGCGAGTACGCGCTTGGCGCGCCGGGCGGCCTCGACCATCTCCTCGCCCTCCGCCGCATTTCGGGCAAGGGGCTTCTCGACCAGGACATGCTTCCCCGCTTCCAGCGCCGCAAGTGTCACTGGAAGGTGCAGATGGTTGGGGACGACCACGCTCACGGCGTCAATGTCGGGATGAGCCAGCAGCTCTCGATAATCGCCATAGGTGTGAGGGATGTCGTATTGCTTCGCGAGATCACGGCAGCGATCGGTGTCTAGCCCGGCCAGGGCCACCACGGTTCCCCGTGGCTCGTGTGCGTATCCCTCGAGATGAAATTGGCCGGCGCCACACCCGATAACACCGACCCGAACCTGCGCTTGCGTTGTCAACCGGCAACCTCCTCACATACCACGCGAGCCATCGACAGGAACAAAGCCTCTCTAGGGACCTTCGATCGTCCGTGCCCCTACGGCCTGCTAACACAATGCAATAGTCGTGCGACTGTGTGTGGAGAGAGGCTGGTTGTGGGGGGAGCCCGTGTTGGGGTGGTGTTTCAGGGGATATGACGTGCAACGGCTCAAACTTCTCCATTCACCCCATTCCGCAACCAATCAGCAAGTTCCCGGAAGGCCGCGAGTCGCTCGGCCGAACGCCCGTTGACCAGGCCACTTGTTGAGGGCACGACGAAGACACTACTTCTCCCCAAGGTGACAGCCGGCTGCCAGCCAAGTCGCTCGGGCGGTCCTCCGAAGAGGTGGCGAAACACTCCGATACCATTGCAGCAGACGGTTCTGGGCGAAACGGCATCGAGCTTTGCCCGGAGGGCCGGCACGGCAGCACGGTACTGTTCGGGCTTAAGCTGGTCGGCGCGCGCTGAAGGCACCTGCATAAGATCAACAAGCCCGATGCCGAAGTCGGGGAGAGAGTGATCCTCTGCAGGCGTTAGCAAACGTGGTGTCAGACCGGCGTCGTAGAGCAGCCGGTAGAACCGGTTGCCCGGGTTGGCGTAGTAATGACCCGTCCGCCAGGCCGGGAGGGACGGGTTGTAGCCCACGAATACGACG
>JALYMD010000842.1 GCA_030773875.1 Chloroflexota bacterium
GGGTCGCCCGGTCGCGGCCCGCTGCGGCGGCAGGTGCGGTTCCAGCGCCGCCCACTGCTCGTCGGTCAGTTCTCGGTCTCGGCTCATCTCCCAACGTTACCACGCCTTTGAAGACACACCCTAGCCACGCGGTGACGTATGCTGCAGTTCCTTGTGCGGCGCCTTGTTGACGCCGTCCCGGTGCTCATCGGCGTGTCGGTGCTTGTCTTCCTGATGGTGCATCTCCTCCCAGGAGACCCGGCGACCATCATGCTGCAGGGTGCGCCCGCGACGGCCGAAGACATTGCCAACCTGCGACACGAGCTCGGGCTCGACAAGCCGATCCACGTCCAATATGGGACGTATATGGGGCGCGTGCTCACCGGCGACTTCGGGAAGTCCATCCACACGCGGCGCTCGGTCTTGAAGGAGATCGGCTCGGTCTTCCCCGCAACGCTGCGCCTGGCCCTGTCCGCGATGGCCATTGCCATCACCCTGGGGACGGTGCTGGCGTGGTCGCGGCGATGCGGCAGAACTCCTGGCTTGACACGGCCAGCATGGGCACAGCCCTCTTCGGCGTCTCCATGCCGGACTTCTGGATCGGGCTACTCCTCATCCTGATCTTCTCAGTGCAGCTCCACTGGTTCCCCGCCACCGGTGGTGGGAGCCTCCGCCATATCGTGCTCCCAGTGATCGCCCTGGGGGCGAACTTTGCTGCGATCATGGCGCGACTCGTGCGCTCAAGCCTGCTGGAGGTGCTACGCCAGGACTACGTGGTGACAGCGCGCGCCAAGGGTCTGCATCACCGGACCGTCCTCTTGCGCCATGCGCTCCGCAACGCCCTGATCCCGGTCGTAACCATCATCGGACTGCAGTTTGGGAACCTGCTCGGGGGCGCGGTCGTGATCGAGACGGTGTTCGCTCGGCAGGGCATCGGCCGGCTCGCCATCACCGCCATCTTGGCGAAGGACTTTCCCCTGATCCAGGGCCTGGTCCTCGTCAGCGCGGTCGTTTACGTCATACTGAACATCCTCGTCGATTCCTCTTACGCCTTGCTCGATCCGCGGATCAAATACGGAGCAACGACCTAATCGACGAGAGCACCGGGGTAGTCTATGAGCGTGCGCGTGTTGTCACGGAACAAGTCACGTGGAGCCGCACTACCCGAGGTTCGCCATCGAACGTGGTTCCGGGAGACCCTTGCCCGTCTCTTCAAGAACAAGGGGGCGACTGCAGCGCTGATTGTCCTGGCGGTCATCGCTGTCGTCATCGTCTTCGCGCCCGTGTTCGCCCCCTATGACCCGACGAAGGTGGACACGAAAAACACCGACAGCCCTCCGTCCCTGAGCCATCCGCTGGGGACCGACACCATTGGGCGAGACATCCTGAGCCGCATCATCTTCGGCGGCCGGCTCACGGTACTTGTGGGGGTGGTCGCCATTGCCATCGCCGTAGGGTTCGGGATGCCGCTCGGCATGATTGCCGGGTACTACGGCTCGTGGGCAGACCGGCTGATCTCTCGGTTCATGGACGTGATGCTAGCCTTCCCCGGCATCCTGCTTGCCCTCGTCGTCGTCGCGGTGCTCGGAAGCAGTGTCCTCAACGTAACCATCGCCGTGGGCATCTCACTCATCCCCGGCTTCGTCCGGCTCGTGCGCAGCTCGTTCCTCGCCGCGAGGGATCAGGTGTACGTCGAGGCGGCCCGCGTGATCGGGGTGGGGAACGGAAGGATCATCCTCCGCCACATCCTGCCAAATGTCTTGGCCCCGGTGATGGTCCTGGCAAGCGTGGCTATGGGATGGGCGATCATCATTGGCGCTGCGCTCAGCTTCCTCGGCTTGGGTGCCCAGGCACCGACGCCGGAGTGGGGCACGGACCTCGCATCCGGCCGCGAATGGATTCGGACCGCCTGGTGGATGAGCACCTTCCCTGGCGTGGCTATCACGATCGTCGTGATCGCCGTGAACCTCATTGGTGATGGGCTCCGTGATGCTCTCGACCCACGGCTACGCAACCGGTAACGCACTTCCAGTCGTCGATCCACTGGAATCGGTGCTACCGGAGGACTTGCAGAAGCGGAGCAAGGCTCATGGGAAAGCTTGACGGGAAGATCGCGCTTGTCACGGGAGCAAGCCGTGGCATTGGCCGCGAGATAGCACTCGCTTTCGCCCGCGAGGGTGCTGATGTCGCCTGCAACTACCACCGAAGCCCGATCGAGGCCGAGCAGCTCTTGGCTGAGATCGAAGCGCTGGGGCGCGGTGCAATCGCGGTCCCGGCGGACGTGGCACGGCTCGACGAGGTCGAGCGGATGGTCCAGGCGACTTTGGCGCGATTCGGCCGCATCGACGTACTCGTCAATAACGCCGGGTTCGCGACGCTGCACAGGATCGAGGAGATGCCGGTCGACGCCTGGGACGCAATGATCGCGGCTCACCTCCGTGGCACCTTCTTGACGACCCGCTTGGTGCTGCCCCAGATGCTGGAGCGCCAGCGCGGCTGGATCATCAACATCGCGTCCCAGCTCGCCTACAAAGGGCGTGAGAACTTGGCCCATTACTGCGCCGCCAAGGCCGGGATCATTGCGTTCACAAAGGTACTGGCGCTAGAGGTGAGCCGGTGCGGCGTCTACGCCAACTGCATCGCCCCGGGTCCGATCGAGACCGGCATCATCCGCCGCAGCGGGCCGCCTGATTCTGAAGCGGAAGCTCGGTTCGCCGACTCCCTCCCCATCGGCCGCGTCGGCACAGTGGACGAGGTGGCGCCGACGGCGGTCTTCCTAGCCTCGGACGACGCGACCTACTACGTGGGGCAGACCTTGGGTCCAAATGGCGGCGACGTGATGCTCTAGCGCCTGCCAGGAGCGGCATCGGTTTCCTTCAACCATCATCGGCCCCACAGCGTCCACATCAGCGGGTTAGGTTGGTGACGGAGTCGGGATGCGGCAGAGGCGACGGATGTTCTGCCCCCCGATCGCGCCCTTCGTCGCCTCATCGAGGTGGGCCAGTCGAATACGCGCCGCCTCGAAGCCCTGGTCCATGTAGGGCGCGTTCGAGCCGAAGACCACCCGCTCGGCGCCCAGTTCGTTCACCGTGTCCTCAATGAAGTCCTCTCGGTAAATCCCGGAGGTCTCCATGATCACGTTCGAGTTCGCTCGGAGCATCCGGGTGGCGTCGGCGAGGAGCAGGCCGCTGATATTGATCTGGCCACCGTGGGTGGCGATGATCGTCACATCCGGAAACTGGCGGGCGAGGTCGCCGATCTGGGACGGATGCGAAAAGACGGGGTATCCGCCGGCCAGGAGCAACGGCAGGCCGCGGTCACGAAGCATGTCCACCAGCGGAAAGATGATCTCGTCGTTGGCGGCAAACTGCTCTTCGAAGGGGTGGAGGTAGAGCCCGATCAGGCCGAGGTCGTCCAGGGAGCGATGCAACTCCCGCAGGGCCGCCTCCCCTTGCCACGGGTCGACGCGAGCCAAGCCGGCGAACCGATCAGGGTGAGCCTGCACCGCCGCTGCGACGCGGTCGTTCTCCAGCTCCAGGTGATAGCCAGGTGGCTTGAACGGCACAAGCACGGCTTGGGCGATCTCGTGCTCAGCCATGGAGGCCAGAAGGCCCTCAACGGACTGGCGAACACCGAAGAGCGAGTCGCCAATGTGGGCGTGGGCGTCGATGAGCATAGAAATCTCCCCGTCTGGGTTAGTGGGCCACGCCGTCTAAGATTCGATGGATGTTGCCTCGGAAGAGGAGCCCCTCCTGGTCCGGGCTCAGGCCAGCGCGGCGGACCTTCTCCACCTCCAAGGTCGGATCGCACCCCGGTCCGTCGCTGGCGAACAGGATCCGCTTCGCCCCAAGGACGTCCACCGCCTCCTTGAGCATCCGCGGGTACGGCATCGCTGATGTCTCCAGGACGATGTTGGGGAAGCGCTTCGCGACCCGAATGGCGTCCCTGACGTGGAAGTACCCGCCCATGTGCCCGAGGATGATCGTTGCCTCCGGCACAGCACTCGCGGCTTCCGCGATCTGCAGCGGCAGGGTGAATTCCTCGTCACCGCAGTGGAAGAGAGTCGGTGCGCCGAGGGAGGCGGCGTGGCGAATCAGCGCGAGGGTTGGTTCGCTGGCCGGGTGCATGACGTAGCTCACCGGGTGCAGCTTGAGCCCCTTCATCTTGTAGTCGCGGATCGCACGGTCAAAGAGCTCGACGGCCTCGTCGCCGTAGCGCGGGTTCATCCGGGCGTAGCCGATCAGGCGATCGGGGTAGCGCTGGACGGCCTCGGCGATGTACTCGATCACCCCCTCCTCCGGACCCGGTGCGTCCCGATAGGTCATCACGATCGCCTGCTCAATCTGCGCCTCATCGAGCAAGCGAATGATGGTTTCCGGGGGGTCGTACCAGCCGAAACCAGGCGCCTCATCCACATGGGTGTGGGAGTCGATAATCATGGGAACTCCCCGTTGTCCTTGAACCCTCCGACCGCCAAATGGCGGAGCGGGTCACGCCTCGTCATTCTACGATCGGACGGGGCAGCCTGCCGGGTCTTCAATTTCCTGCTGGACCACCGGGTCCTGCAAACCAGCCGCGTTGGCCTACTGTGCCGTGAGCCCACCGTCGACGACGAGGCAGGTGCCGGTCATAAACGAGCTGCGAGGCGAGGCCAGGAAGACGATCGCATCAGCGACCTCTTCCGGCGTACCGACCCGCGCCAGGGGGTGAATTCCGGCCGTCTCTTCCCAAGCTCGTTCCGGATCCGGGAGGCGACAGAGGTTGGACTCCACCATCGGTGTGCGGATGGAGCCGGGGCAGACGGCGTTGACCCGGATGCCGCGCGGCGCGAGTTCAATGGCCAGGAACTTGGTCAGGGCGATAACGGCACCCTTCGAGGCCGAGTAAACGCTCGTACCACCCCAACCCACCATACCCGAGACCGACGCGAGGTTGACGATGGCGCCCCCTCCCGTTCCCATCACCCTCACGGTAGCTTGGGCGCAGAAGAAGATGCCCTTCGCATTGACGTCCATGATCCGGTCGTAGAGGGCTTCGTCGATCTCCAACGACCCAGGCGCCGGGGGACTGATGCCGGCATTGTTCACCAGGACGTCGATGCGACCGAAGCGCTCGACGACGCGCCCGAACGCCCCGGCGATCGACCCTACGTCGGCGACGTCGCACGGCACCGCCAGATGATCCGTGCCCTCGAGCCCCGCCTCCGTCTCGGCCAACCCGGTCGCGTCGATGTCGATGAGTGCAACCCGGGCGCCAAGCCCGGCGAAGGCAAGGGCAGCCGCGCGACCAATGCCCGATCCGGCCCTCGTGATCGCCACCACCCGGTCACCAAACACCTGCGTTTCGTTTGGCATCAGAACGGCCCGCCCTTCCGCACCCAACACTCCCCCATCTACGTCTGCAGCATCGTCTTCTAGCACACGCGGTAGTGCAAACCTGGGGCACCTCCGCCGCCGACCGGAGACAGCTGACGATCCGGCAGGACTGATACGGACTCCGGATGTAGACTAAGGGAATGCCAAGACGTCTTGTGGTGCCCCCGCACCTTCCCCTCGCCGACCTGGAGGCTCGCTACCGTAGGGCTCGCGATCCAGTGACGCGCTCCCACTGG